>JAOAAW010000101.1 GCA_026418655.1 bacterium
CAGGTAAACCCAGAGATACAGGCAGAAATATCAACACCCCAGGGACCAGTGAAACTAAATATAAAAAAGACAGGAGAAAAAACCCAGGTAAACGCTGAAAGCAAAAAAAGAATTAAGGTTGTTATTCTTCTTGAAAACGGAGAAATAGTGCAACTTATGACTGAAACAAAAAAACGTGTTCAGTCGGTAACAAAATAAACAACCTGGACATCTCCTGGTTCTACTCTGACATTGATAGAAGTTGTTCCTGTGGATTTTTGCAGACTCAAAGGTCTTTCATACACATATTCTTTTGCTTCCTTAACATTAAGATGTGTCCGTATTTCAATATCAGCAAACCTTGTTCTATCAACCCTTGCGATTCCATTTTGTGTTTTGTCTATACCCTGATTATTAAACAACGCAACAAGCCAACCGTCTTTTGTTTTATTAACCTGATACATAACTTCCCCACTCAACTTTTTTCCGTCTGCAGTGTAAAGTTCAAATGGAGTAAGCCCTGCTGTGAGAAGATTCATCAGATAAGGTATGACAGGATGAGCCCTTTCGTCCATTCCAGTATTATGGGGTATGAGAACAACAATAATCGCACCTTCTCCATATTCATTTCTTACCACAATTGGTGTATTTTCATCAGCATACGCAATTATCTTGACTTTTGCAGGAGAAGTCAGATAAACGCTGTAAGGAACAGCTGAATTGAACATTTTGCCATCTGGTGACCAGGTACTGAAAACCCTGGTTTCATCAGTAATCTTTAGACCAGTAAAACGGTTCAGCGCAGGATTTTTCCTTAATGTCTCAACATTCAAAACAAGTGTTCCACCCCTTCGCAGATAATCTTCAATTGTTTTCATCCATGTATCATTAAATTCAACATCACCAGCAGCCCACACAACAGAATAACTCATTATTGCCTGTGCCTTTGCTGGTCTGTCCACAAGTACATCAAAGATATTTCCATAAATTCCTGAAGGCATACTCTGAACATCAGGTGCCTGTATTTTTCCTTCAAGAATAGGAGCTGGAAACCATGCCACATTAAAAAGTTCTCTGATTTCAATGTCATTTTTGTCCTGCAAAAATACATTCAACATTTTGCATGTGTAGTTGACATTTTCATAACCATGTCCATAACTCAACAGGAAAGCAAACGGTGTATAGGGCTGGCCTCTGTCAGGAAGTCTATCAACAAATGATTGAAAATCAACAGTCGCCCTGCCAAAAGGACTCAATTGTACAGGATGTGTTCCAGGACCCGGCTTAATCCATTGATTGGTTAATGATTGTTCCCAGTAAATTGCTGATGCTCCGGAAAGATAATTGAGATAATAAAATCTTCTGTACCACGCAATACTTACACCATCGGTTATTGCATACTTGCTGTGAAACCAGCATTTTGCTCCCCTTGGAACTATTGGATCCTGTGTAAAATAATTGCAGGCATCTCCCCAGTTTCCACTGGCATAATTAATCCAGGCCCTTCCATACTGCCTTGCTGCTCCACGAACAAAGGCAATTCTCATGGGTGCATGATAATTTGTTGCGTCAAGTTCATAACCGACAATATCCATACCCAGGTCAAAAAATTTATGTACAAGGGCAATACTTTCGCAGGAAAGGCAGGGAATACTCTTCTTATGGTGTTCAGGGGACACTGTTGTCTTGTAAAATTTGCCCCATTCCTCGGTCTGACTCTTGTTAAGTCTGTTTCCCCAAGTTTCTATGTGCTGTTTTCTTGTCTGGCCTAACTGGCCTTCACCAGCAGAAACACCAACTGTTCCTATGGCTTCACCATGGATATAACCAAGGAACTGTCCTGAAAGAGGACCTGTTAATGCTTCATAGGTTGCAGGTCCTGTCTTTTCATCGTATCTCGGGTTTGCGTAATTCGTCAGGATATAAAATGGTGTTTTTGTTTTCTCAAGCCATTGTCTTAAGGGACCATCAGGTGAAAGGTCAGGGGTTTCTCCTAAATAAATTCCTGGTAGGAGGTTTTTCCAGCCAACAATTGGCAAATTTTTCTCTCCTGCAAACTGTTTTTTGAAATCGTCTTTTATATCCCTTCCGCAGCCATTTTCAAAAAGCACATCATAAAGTGAAAGGTTGTTAATATCCTGTTTACTCCACCAGTTTTTATCAGTTGATATTCCTGTCCACATGGAAAAATCCCTCCCAGCGATAGAAGGTCTTTTCCAGATAGAGCCAATAACAAGACTTTTTCCTGAACCTCGCAAAGGAATGTTCCCACTCAGGTTGAAGGAAGAAAAATATGGGAAATTTGGTTTTTCTCTTCCAAAAGGCTTCCAATCCATATCATCGGTAATACAGATGGCATCAACCTGTCTCCATGCCTGTGCTGGTTTATTTATAGTTAATTTAAGCAGGGCTTGTCCCTGCGGCAGATTTCCTTCAATAAAATCCCAGCCAAAAGAAAAGCCCCAGTATAACTGGTATTCATCATTTTTTGGCACAATATCTCTATTCCCAAATTCTCCTTTCAAGATAACTTTACCATTTTTTTCTATGGCTATATTGAATGGTTCTGATTTTTCCCTGTGGTCAACATATCTTACCCAAATCCTGTAGGTTCCATCAGCGGGTAGTTGTATATCTCTTTTGCATTCAGCATTTGTCTCATCAGCACCTGCTCCAATTGAATTCCATTCACTTTCTCCACCCTGTGACCATTCTGCTGAAATTCCTGGACCAGCAATACCCCAGGCACCTGTTGCTTTTTTTGCATGTTCAGGTCCTGGCCAATAAGCAAAATGGCCCTTAATTCCCTCAAACCATTCGGGTTCAAGCCAGAGATAAAAAGAAGATTTTTCAGCACCCATGATAAGATACGGTGTTGCTAGAAAAAAAAAGAACAAAATGAGATTCTTTGGTTTCATACTGTTCTCCTTTTTATTCTTCAAGATTCAACCATTTCAATTGAGATTCTGTTAACTCAATGTCCAGTCCAATAAGAGAAGTTCTTGTTTCCATCGGTGTCCTTGGTCCAATTATCGCAAATACCGGGAACTTCTGACATAAAACATATGCAAGGGCGACTGCTGTTGTTGGAACTCCAAGCTTTCTGGCAAGATGAGTTGCCCTTTCAAGTCGCTTGAAATTATCTTCGCTGTACCAGCATCTTACCATTTCAGGATCGCTTTTATTTTCTGGGCTATATCTTCCAGTGAAAAATCCCCTTGCCTGGCTTGACCAGGAAATAAGCGGAATTTGATTTTTTTCAAACCATCTTCTTGATTCTATATCTGAACTTGATATAACACCCTGCCAGACAGGTTCAATCATTCTTGCCAGGGAAAAGTTATTACTGACAGCAGAAAAACCTTCAAGACCTTTCTTTTTAGCATACTCATTTGCTGCTTCAATTCTTTCAAGTGTCCAGTTTGAGCCACCGAATATCTTTATTCTTCCTGCGCGTTTGTGTTCGTTCAAAACATCAACGAATTCTCCAACAGGAATTTCAGGGTTATCTCTGTGCATTAAATAAATGTCAACATAATCGGTTTGAAGGCGGTCTAAACTTATAAAAAGCTGTTTTGTCAGGTCTTCTGGATTGCAATACGGAGTATGAGCACCCTTGTCAAGAATGATAACATCTTTTCTAATATTCCTTGATTTTATCCATTGACCTAAAAGTTTTTCACAAAGGCCACCGCCATAAATAAATGCAGTGTCAAAGGCATTTCCACCCCTTTCAACAAAATCATCAAACATTACAGCAGCATGAGAAAATGTTTGCTGATTATCAGCGCCTATGAATATTCTTGAAACACTTTTATCCAGTCCCCTGATCTCACCGTATTTCATTTTTAATTTTCTTCCTGGCTGCAAAGGTCTACCAGCCACAGTAAATACCATTTTTTCTGGTTTCTCCTTTTCATAAACAACCCCTATTTCTTTTCGCCACATATCAAGAACCTTCATATTCCCCAGTGTATCCTGCCAGCTCATAGCAGGAAATTTCGCCTGACGATTGTTAATATTTTCAGCAACAGTATCCGCCTCAATGGCATACAGCCACCTATCGGTTTTAATAACAATTTCTCTCGGTGAGGATTCAGAATAAACCTGCACTATGATTTTTGATTCTCCGCCCTCTCTTGCAATAATCCAGGGTGATGGTATCAAGATATACCCCTTTGTTCCAAAAATTCTTACCACATTTTCCTGCGTAATGGCAACACCTGTTGAAAGTTGAGCACAGATATCTCCGGAAAATCTGGCAACAGCCACAGCCCATTCATCAACACCAGTACTTCCAATATGTCCACAACCTTTTAGTTCCACTGGTTCTTCTATTTCCTTTCCATTTGCAACACCGGCAACAAGACGAGCCATGGAAGTGCAGTAACAACCCACATCAAGGATTCCGCCACCCCCAAGTTCATTGTTGAACAATCGGCTTTCAGGATTAAACCCTGCATTAAAACTGAATGTTGCCTGAATTATTCGCACATCGCCAATAATATTTTCACGAAGTAGCTCTACAACTTTTTCTGTCTGGGGGTGACATCTGTACATGAATGCTTCCATCAAAAACACATCATTTTCAGCAGCTGCTTCAACAATTGCCATTGCTTCTGCATGATTTATGCCAATGGGTTTTTCACACAGGATATGCTTTTTTGCTTCAGCAGCCTTTATTGCCCATTCGGCATGCATTGGATGAGGAGTTGCAATATAAACCGCTTCTACCTCGCTGTCTGCGAGCAATTCTTCGTAACTTCCATATGCCTTTTGGATACTGAATTTTTCAGCAAAATTTTTAGCCTTCTGTAAATCCCTGCTTGCGACTGCAACCAGTTTCCCAGTCTCTGAATATTGTAGGCCCTTTGCAAATGCTTCAGCAATTCTTCCAGTACTGATGATTCCCCAGGATAATTTTTTATTCATTAGTTTCCCCCTATCTATATATCAGAACAGCCCTTGCAGGACTTGCGCTGAATGATTTTACCTTCAATGGAAGGATGATAATTTGAGCCCTGCCCTGTTTTACTTTATCTCCGTTTACTATCGGCGCAAGAGCCATCGCACCTGAAAGATACAGTTTTCTCAGTTGTGGAAGCTTTTTTGAATCCACAGGATCCCGTATATCATCATAACAGGGCGTATCAGAAGCAAGAACCTTTATTTTTTTTGAAACTATCCAGTCCATACATTCAGAGTCAAAATGCGGGCAATCAAGAACAAAATTTTTCTTATTCCACATCTTATACCAGCCAGTGAAAACAACAAGACAATCGCCTTTCTTTATCTCAACTTTTGATTTCAAAAGGTCGTTTTTTGTGATATGGCTTTGTGGTGGTTTGTTCAACTTTATCACACTTGCAGGGATGAAAAGTTCTTTTAAATCCAGCCGGTCAATAGTCTTTGCCTTTTTCAATAAGTGTGCGGGTGTTTCAAGATAGGTGCCTGTAAGTATTGAAAATTCTATTCTGTGGGCGCTGAAACCATCCTTTTCAACACTCGCAAGTTCGGTTATTTTTGGACCAGAAAAAATCGGTAAATTCAGTTCATCTCCATAATTCCACATTTTTTCTTCTATTAAACCGCTAATTTCAACAAGTTTCATTTTATCCCCTTGTTCTGTATATTAAAACCTTGTTGCAATTTTTTCAAGTTTTGATAGAATCTTTGCCTTTTTGCAGGCAGAGATAAAATGAATAAGCGCTCTGTAAACCCTCGCATACTTTTTTGTTGACAGCACATCCTTACCCGAAAACCATCCTAAATCCTGCCATCCTTTGAAAAAAAGTTCAAAGTGCCAGAAGCAGCAGTGCAGATACTTTTTATCTTTTGTAAGATGATAGGCATATGTCAATGGTTCAATAAAAAGCTCAGTAATTTTTGGACCATGTTTTTTATCATTAAAATTTGGCAGCCCACAATTCACCCATTTCAAAAACAGGTTTTTTGCCCATTGTTTTTTTGTTGCCTGATGAAATGCCATCAATCCGAGCAAGACTGTATTGGAAGCAAAACCCATACCAAAAGATTTTTTTGCGTCTTCTGTGGAAGTATTTTTTTCAAGTTCCCTTATCATCCTTTCTGCTTTTTCAATATACGGTGTATATCCGGTTGCTTCAAAACCATAAACCAGGGCAAGGATAGCCCAGCCGTATTCCCTGTTGAAAAAATTATTAAATTCAACGGGTATTTTATCAAAATAACTCATATTATAATCACAGATGCCACGGATGACATCAATTGCATCGTCATCTCCTGTAAGCACATAGTAATGATATAACCCCTGTGTCCACTGATGACTTGGAAGTGAAGACATCATCCTTATATGACCATATGAATGCTGTGGAGTTGAACGGTTTTGTTGCCAGTGGTCTGAATGATAAACAAAATCTGTTTCTATCTGATGCCGTGCCGCAGCAATTAACCTTTTCAAGACAGTAGCATTTCTTGTTCTTATTGCTTCCAGAGCAAGACAGTATATTGCGTCATATTCATTGTTTGCCCAGACAGGTTCAAAACCACTGGCAATATGGTACACTCCGCCATGGGTATTGAATAAAATACCGGTAGGTTGTAACTCTCTGGGATATCTTGCCTGCGAAAAATAGTACTGGGTATAACCTTCATCAACAGTATCTCCATAATGGAACATTGCGGAAACAGTATGAAATCTTGAAGTGGCAGAATAAAGTAACCAGGAAAAAAGTCCAGCGTCCTTTTCAGAAAAAATGCCGTGGTGAAATGTATCTCCGGCGCAAAGAAACGACGATTGTTCAAGCCAACCATAAACAGGCTCAACATAAAGCAATTCAGGTTTTTCAAGGACTCTTCTGATATATTCATCATCATCTGATAAACAAAAATCAAATATTGCTCTGTAGCTTGAGCCCTGTTGAATATTGAGCGTACCGGCGAATTCAGGCCACAAATGGTAGTTTATTGTGCCTTTACTCAATTCAATCTTCTTAGGTCTTTGGTGTATAAAATCCCTCATAACAGTGCAAACAGAAACCTCATTGTTTTTCAAGCATACTGCACTTCCAACAATATTATTGAAACCACGTAAAAATACAGGATAATCAAACTCATCATCAAGCAGGGATGCATCTTTTACATAAGGATGAAATCTCGTTTTGTCAAGAAAAATTTCAATATCCTTTTGTGTTTCTACTATCTTTTTCTGTGCAAGGTTGCTCTGCATCTTCTGACAGACAAGTACTCTTTCCAGATGCGGTATGGAACATTGAAAACCAAGGTAATCTATTTCCAAAAATGGCTTTCCTGCAAGACAGTGAAAAACATGAATGGATAAAGAGAACCCTTCTATTCCTGAAAGAAATTCCATCCTGCATTTCACATCAAGAAGCTTTTCGCCAGTTTCAGGATTGACGAGAACACCTTTCCATGATAATTGAAACCTGTGTAAGCCATCGCTTTCAATATTAAAGCTATCAATATCAGTTTTGAATTGAAAAAATTTTCCGCCGGCTATGGCAACAAGCTGCCACTGTGAATTTTCTGAAATAACTTGCTTCTGGTTAAAAAAAATTGAACCGACAGGAAACCTTTCCCTTTTCAAAATTTCAACCCGCAATCTTCCTGTTTGCACGCTGTATTTTTCAGGAAATTTTCTTGTTTGAAGGAAACACCCTGCTTTTTCTCTGACAGGCATATTTCTTATTGTGTATTTACCATTACCATTGCCCTCAAAATCAACCTGAATCCAGCGTGGTTTACCATCGGCCTGCCGGACAATTGTTCTTGGTTGACCCATTACTATTGAGCCATCCGGTCTTTCAACAGAGAACTCAAAGGACTTGATATCTTTTACGGCTGGTATACTAATTCGGCATGGAAATTTATTTATAGCGCCAGGAAAATTTTCAATATGAAATATCCAGATGTTTTTTTTCATTTTATTTTTGCTGGTTCTATTTACCATTATCCCGCAACACAGTGTATCAGGAATACACTCAAACTAAACAGAAGCAATTTTTAAAATATCATCTTATCTTAATTGTTATAATCAGTAAATTTTTTTTCTATCCCTCAAGAAAGGGAAATTTTCCCTTATATCTTTGACTTTTTCAATGTTTATTTCAACAATGAAAGCACCTTCACCAGACCCGCAATCAAAAACCATCATACCCCACGGATCGAGTACGCAAGAGTCACCATTGTATTTTTCTTTGGGACTTATCCCTATCCTATTTACACCAACAACAAATGCTTGATTTTCAATTGCCCTTGCAACAAGGAGGGATTTCCAGTGATGTTTTCTGGTTTCAGGCCAGTTGGCTATCACAATAAAAATATCTGTTTTTTCAGCGGATACCCAGAACAATGGAGCAAACCTCAAATCATAGCAAATGAACGGAGTAATGCCTGCTGAGTTAATCCTTACTGAATTTATATGTGCACCTGGTTTATAATGAATATCTTCTCCTGCCAGAGAAAAAAGATGAATTTTGGATGTTTTCAGAATTATTTGTCCTGCAGGATTGATTATGATACAGGCGTTTTTCTCATCAATTACTCCCCCAAAACAGATAAAAGACTTTTTGTTTTCTGCTATTGAGCGAAAAAAATCAATGTCATATTGTGTGAGAGATGTAATTGCCTTATTAAAGGAAAATCCAGTAAGACATGTTTCAGGAAAAATAATCAGGTCAACGCCAGAAATATCTGAAACAAGAGACAGGATTTTTTCTTTATTCTTTTGCTTATCTTCCCATTCAATATCATACTGGCAGATGCAGATTTTCATAACAGAAGCTGCTTTTATTTTATACCTGAGACAAGATTCCTTATGATAGGAAGCAATCTATGGATATTAAAGGGCTTGGTGACATAATAATCCACACCCAGAGAATATCCTTTAATTTTGTCTTCGTCAGATGTCTTGCCGGTAATCATCAACACAGGAACCTTCCTGCTGCGCCATCCTGATTTGAGCCGTTCAAGAACCTCCCAACCATTGAGTCGTGGCATCTCAACATCAAGCAAAACAAGATCAGGCTTGAATTCCCTGAATCTTTCAAGTGCCTGTTCACCGTCCTCAGCCACAACCACATAATAACCGGCCCTCGCAAGTCCCTGCTGTAGTATCAAACGGGTTTCAGGATCATCTTCAGCCACAAGAATTGTTTTGATGGAATGTGTATCGCTCATAAAATAATTATATCATGAAACTATCTATTTTTTCAAAATCTCATCTGTGGCAGAAAATTTGAGTTCGTCCAGTATTCCATTTTTTTTCACAAGAACCTTTTTTTCTTTTATAGCGTATCCGATGATAGACACAGGAATTTTGTGTTTTCTATAAACATTGATAATTTTTCTTGAATATTTCTCCGGGACAAGAACAAGCAAACATCCAGAAGAGATTAAACCAGAAACATTTATTCCAAGATAATCAGAGAAAATCTTTGCTGGTCTGTAATAAGAAATATTTTTTCCTTCCACAATAAACCCACAACCAGCGCACTCAGCCATTTCAGCGATACCAGCAGCAATACCACCTTCAGTTGGGTCATGCATCCTTATTACAGGAACAGTTTTCCACGCCAGCATGGCTTCCTTCACAATGGAAATCCCTGGTTTTTTTGTAGCATTTATGGCTTTTTTCACTGTATCAGGAAATCTTTCAGCAAGCTGCCTGTGTTCCCTTGCAAGGATGGAAGCACCTTCAATGCCTGCCTGTTTTACAAGAATGAGTACATCACCGGGTTTAACTCTCTTTATCTGCCTTGCATTTTTCATTTTTTCACCAATCATTGAGCAACACAGGAGAATCTGTGATACACATGGACTGATTTCGGTGTGTCCGCCTACCAGAGAAATTCCCTGCTTCTGGCACGCTCCTGAAATATCTCTGAATGTCTCTTCAATAATGGGAAATGTTGTTCCAGAAGGAAATATGGCGGTCGCAACAAGCCAACGCGGTTTTGCGCCCGCGCATACGATATCATTCGCATTTATTGTAACCGCATATGTTCCAATATCTTTTGAGACAAGGGTAATAGGGTCTGTTTTAATCGCCAGTATTTTTCTCTTTGTATCTATCAGTGCCGCATCAATACCAATACCAGGACCAGCAAGAACACTCCTGTCATGTCTGCAATACTTTTTTAAAAGATACCTGAGAAGCTGATGTTCAATCTTTCCATCCGGCAGTTTGCTTAAGCCCAAGAAATAAGCAAGTTCAGTAATATCCCTATATACAAAATCTGCGCCCACGTCAAAAAATTCTTCTGCCTTTTTTCCGCTTGATAGAACCCCGCAGGATAAAACTCCGAGTTTTTTTGCAGCAATAACATCCATCGGATGATCTCCAGCAACGATAACCTGATCTTTTCTCAATTTCATTTCTCTTATCATCAAACCGATATGCGCTGGATGGGGTTTCACCTTTTTGACATCTTCCCTCGCAAGCAGCAAATCATGAGGTATTTCTTTTTCTTCAAGAAGATTTTTTACAACGATTCTGCTATTTCTTGTTATTATTCCTATTAAAAAACCCTCTTTTTTTAACTGTCTTAAAAATTGATGAACGCCTTCAAATGGCTTTGCATTTTTTGATGCCTCTTTTTCCCTTTCAAGCAAAATATTTCTGGCGTGTTGCAAAAACTTTCCTGCCTTTTTTCCATTAAGTCTTTTAACCCGATCAAGATATTCAAGTATGGGTAAATGTTTTTCTGGTTCCTTGAGTTTATAAAAAAGCAATAATTTTCGGATTTCAAGAAAAATTTCCTTGAAGTCAATCTCCTGGCTCACGATAGTTCCATCAAAATCAAAAATAATTCCTCTGACTTGCATATTTTTATTTTACCCCGGTGGAAACAGAATCAGAAAATTTGTATTTTTGCTGAATAAGGGATAAAATTAAGGTGTAATGTATTTTTAATTATTGGACTGATTGCGAAATGGTCAGCAAGCGGGCAGGACAGGTTATTGAGAATTATGAAATTATAGAGCAGATATGGCAGGGTTCTACCTCAGGAGTATATCTTGCAAAAGCAACAACTAACAATCCTGAATTTGGTTCTTATGTTGCCTTAAAAATTCTCAATACAAAACGCTCCAGATTAAGGAATGCGGCGCATATTACTCAGTTTAAAAAACAGGCACTGATAGGAATGGAATTAGACCATCCAAACATTGTCAAGGTGTACAAACTTTTTCATAACGATGAACTCGGTCTTATCATGGAATATGTTCCTGGCAAGAGTATGCGTCAGTGGTCAATGGAAAAAACTTTTTCATTACAGGAAGTTCTCTCTATTTTCAAAGCAATGCTATCTGCTCTTGATCATTTAGAACAACATAAAATTGTTCACAAGGACATAAAACCAGAAAATATTCTGATTTCTTCTGATATGCAGAAGATTAAATTGACTGATTTTGGATATGCAATAAGAAAAACCTTCTTTTCATGGGACAGGTTTCCTTATGCAGGCACAGAAAGATATATGGCGCCTGAAAGACGGACAGGAGTTGCAACTTTCAAAAGCGATATATACTCACTGGGAAAAATTATAGAAGAATATCTTGCAAAATGCAATTGTGAAATACCGGGATATGTTATTGCCATATTGAAAAATTGTATAGACCCTGACCCAAACAACAGATATCAACACGCTGCCCTTGTTCACAAGGACCTTGAGTTTCTCACAGAATATCACAGGAAAAAGGATGCTCTACGGCATCATTTCTGATATCCATGGAAACCTTGAAGCAGGCATCGCAGTAAAAGAATTTCTGCAAAAAAAAGAAGTTGAGAAAATACTGATCCTTGGAGATATTATCGGCTATGGTGCAAATCCAGAGGAATGCATAAATCTCTTTGACACTCAGGAAGTAGTATTTATAAAGGGAAATCACGAAGAAGCAATCATCACTGGAAATCATGATATTTTTACTACTGATGCAAGAATTTCAATAGAATGGACGGATAAACATTTCAGCAAATCATACAGGGAAAAAATCTCTGGCTGGAAGGAAGTTTTAGAAATAGATGATTTTGTGTTATGCCACGGTGGATTGATAGATCCTCTATATTTTTATACAAACACACGAACAAAGGCAAAAAAAATTTTTGAACAGTTTAAATTCAAATACTGTTTTGTGGGTCATACCCATTTTCCAATGGCATATTCTCTCTGTACATCTGAAGAAATACCCTCAATTATTGCACAACAACCTGATGGTAGTTTACAGATAGTCCTTGAGGAACACAAAAGATACATTATAAACACCGGTAGTGTCGGACAGCCTCGGGATGGAAATCCATGCGCATGCTGCGGGATTTTTGACACACAGAAACAAATTTTTCAATTATTCAGGGTTAATTACCCTGTGGACAAGACAGCAAAAAAGATTTTAGATGCAGGATTACCTTCTTCTCTTGCCTCCAGAATTGTAAGGGGCATTTAGGTTATTCAACGATAAATCTATATTCATAAAGGTCAGTATTATGCCACGCCATATTTTCATAACCGCCTCTTTCAAAGAACCTATTCATAAAAAGCACAATTTCTCCTGTGACTCTGTCCTGATAGCATCTGAAGTTTGAAAGCTGTATCTGGTCGCTTTCTCCGGGCTTTTTCTTGTCTATTATTGATAGGGTATCCTTTTTCAATGCAAGGTGGGAACTTTCCTCCACTTCAGCGATGAAAAGTGTATGGCGAGGCCAGTTGTTGATTGGATGCTCCCCGGGCAGGCACAGGTTTCCAATCCAGTACAGTTTTCCATTTACTGTTGAGCGAAATAGATATGAACCTGTGGAAGAAGATTCAGGAATATTACCGTCGGTATCTTTCAGGGGTTCAGCGTATGACCATGTTTTCCCCCTGTCTTTTGAATAAGAAACCCACTTGCAACCCGGATGAGAAACAGTCACTACCTGGCCCTTTTCTTCAATCCAGATACCATTGCTTCCCCGGCAAATCATCGCAAATCTACCATCCTTTAATTCAACAACCGTAGGTTCAAAAAGTCCTCTTGCAGTTTTTGTAAAATCAAAAGGGACCGGATCGCTGATGCACCAGGAAATTTCATTATTTTTTTCCATACACCCAATAATTATTCTTGGCTCCCAGTAATCCCTCATAATATCTTTAGAGCCTTTAATTGTCTTGTATCCAAGGGAAACAAGTTTATTGTCTCTATCTATAACCGGATTCATCGCTGGAAAAATAAATCTGCCTTCACTATCAATAAAAGGATGACAAAAACTCAAACATATGCCCTGTTTCAATACAAAGTCAGTGACCGAAAATTTTGCTTCAGCCATATTTTCAGGGCTTCCTCTTGAGATATGCAATTTATAAGGATGATCAAGAGAAGTGGAAACCCTGGTGGGTTCAAACTTGTAGTCTGTGATTACCACAAGTTCATTTGTTTTTGCACAATAAATCGCAGCTCCTTCTGTATAACTCATTTCTCCATTTTCAACTGACTCCCTCTGTAGCACCAGTTTTTTTTCACCCCAGGTCCTTCCATTGTCATAACTGATAATATCAAAATTTTTGTCCCATACATCATTTCCAATGGATTCAAACATTCTCATAAGAAGAACAGGGTTTTTTTCATTGATATACAGAACAAAACTTGTCATTGGAGTTTTACCATTTTCGTGTTTTGCAAATGTTTTCTTTTTAACCTCTATCATTTTCAGCCTCGTTACAATGGAAATAATTGAGCGTTTTCTGTGTCATTTATAAGTATGAAATTTTGTTATCTTTTGTCTGCTTCAAGGAAGACCCTTTCATATTCAGAAGGAATATCCTCAGAAAGTGTCAATGTGCGAGATGCGTCAGGATAACCTTTTACATGACCATCAGAAAAAAGAATATTGACAAAGACACCCTTATGATTATATTTATCTCCTGCAGAGATATTGAAATCCATAATTACAGCAACAACCCTGCCTGAAATGTTATCATTTTCTATCTCAGGACGATAGAAATATGCACATTCAACAATATCATTTCCTTCGTCTGCCCTTTTCACCTGTTCTGGCTTTGCGTAATTGCTTGAAGGACATCCATACATTTCAACACTTTTAAGATGACTGTGAAATCTTCCAAGTCCAATATATTCTCCGGAAGAATCCCTTATAATATTCCCGCAGTAAGGGTCTGCATAGAAAGCACCGCCATCCATAATCCTCATTCCTATTGCCATCCCGATCTGCTTAAGATTATTAAGACAAACAACCCTTCTTGCAGATTCTCTTGCTTTTGCAAAAACAGGAAGCAAAATTCCAGCAAGAATCCCAGTTATTGCTATCACCACAAGAAGTTCAATGAGAGTAAAACCAATCTTTTTCCTCACTCATACACCTCATACTATCAATCTTATTGCTCGTAGAACAGGTCAACAGGTCAATTATATCTGAAAAAGAATCCATTTTCCAGAAGTATTTGCAAGAATTTATAAAAGTATTTATTGTTGAACCTTGAAAATATAAAAACTTATTTGTTCATCAAGCACAGCAAAATACTTTTTTAACAGTACGCCAGAATACCAGTAAAATTTTTCGTAGGTAGGCTCACAACATTGTTTTGAATACTTTTACAAGCAACCAAAAACTGTTTCAATTCCTCGTAGGTAGGCTCACAACGAGAT
>JAOAAW010000049.1 GCA_026418655.1 bacterium
CGGCAGCGTCAGATGTGTATAAGAGACAGGATGTCAAGGTATGATTCAACAAGGGTTGCTGTAATGAAAATGAAGGATAACTTCAAAGAAAAAATAACGCCCCTTGTAATGGCTTCTGACGCGTTTTTCCCATTTCCGGACAGTATTGAAATTGCTGCCGAAGCAGGTGTAACAGCCATAATACAGCCGGGTGGTTCACTGAAGGATAAAGAGGTTTTAGAAGTTTGCGATAAAAAAGGTATCTCAATGGTATTTTCTGGAACAAGACACTTCAAACATTAAACTGGTGGTAAAACATTACGATGGTAAACCAGCTTGTTGTCATTGGTGCGGGTCCTGCTGGTATAATGGCTTCAATATCAGCAGCGCAGAACGGAAAAAAAGTTCTACTGATAGATAGAAACAAGTCCATCGGACAGAAACTTCTTCTGGCGGGCGCTGGCAGATGCAATCTCACAAACAATATACCGATTGAAGAATTTTTTGACAAATATCATAATGGTGATTTTTTGAGGAATGCTTTTTCTCAATTTTCAAATATTGACCTGATGGATTTTTTTGAAAGTAATGGCTTGAAACTTGAGATTGAAAGAGGTAATAGGGTTTTTCCTGTTACCCAATCCTCACAGGATATTGTTGTATTTTTAAGACAACAGCTTGAAAACCACAAAGTTCAGCTCTGGTTCAGAAACAGGGTTGTTGGCATTGAAAAACAACAGGATGGAATTTTCAAAATCACCACAAAAAAAGCAGAGATATTTGCAAGAAGTGTGATTTTAGCGACAGGCGGGAAAACTTATCCTGAAACAGGTTCAAATGGGGATGGTTATAAATTTACAAGATTATTGGGACACACCATTGTAAAGCCAGTGCCTGTATTATGTGGAATAAATCTTAAAGAAACATGGATAAAACAATGGCAGGGAATTTCTCTTAAAAATATTGAGGTAAAAACGATTGCTGGTGGAAAAATTATAGGGTCAGAGTTTGGAGAAGCAATTTTTACTCATTATGGAATTTCAGGACCAGCGGTGTTGAATCTTTCAAGGGTCATTGCGGACATAAAAAACCCTTCTGGCATAAAAATTTCAATTGATTTCAAGCCAGCCATTGATGAAAAGACACTGGAGAACCGGCTTATCAATGAGTTCAGTAAAAACAGCAACAAATCTCTGAAAAACATCATGAAGAATTTGTTGCCAGAAAATATGATTGAAGAATTTTTACTGATGGGAACTCTTTCAGGCAGTATTAAGGGTAATCAGATAACAGTGGAGCAAAGAAAAATTCTTATCTCCCTTTTCAAGAATTTCACCCTGACATTTGATTCATTGCGAGGATTCAAGGAAGCCATTGTAACAAGGGGAGGAGTAAAACTTGACCAGGTAAATCCAAAAACAATGGAATCAAAAATTGTGCCTGGACTTTTCTTTGCGGGCGAAATCCTTGATATTGATGGGAAAACCGGTGGATTTAACCTTCAGGCAGCATTTTCCACTGGTTTTGTTGCAGGAAAAAACGCATAATTGGACAGGAACATAGGAATGAATAAAATAGATATAATGAAGGCAAAGGATTTTAAAAATGGAAGTTACGGGTATAAAAACTCTTGACACGACGGTCATTCCAGTAGCACCTGTTTTCGCCAACGAAAAAACAGGTGTCTGGTTATATCAATCCGACTGCATCAAATTCATGGATTATATATTAAGTTTCTACCAGGAAGGTGTATTTGACATGATATTTGCTGATCCTCCTTATTTTTTATCCAATGGTGGAATTACTTGCCATGCCGGGAAAATGGTTTTGGTTGACAAGGGAGATTGGGATAGATCAAAAGGTATCGAAGAAAATCATCAGTTTAATGTTGCCTGGCTTTCAAGATGCCGGAAACTTTTGAAAAAAAACGGAACTATCTGGGTCTCAGGCACTCATCATGTCATATATTCAGTAGGTTTTGCCATGCAACAACTGGGGATGAAAATTCTCAACGACATTACCTGGGAAAAACCAAACCCACCGCCGAATCTCTCGTGCAGGTACTTTACCCACTCA
>JAOAAW010000113.1 GCA_026418655.1 bacterium
GGCTTCCTGGAGCGATATACATTTCGCATCCAATAATCGGCTTTATTCCATTCTCAAGTGCACTCTCATAAAAGTGAATTACTCCGAAAAGTCCCCCATGATCCGTAATTGCAACTCCTGGCATTCCATACTGGTGGGCAAGTTTTGTTATGTCTTCTATACGACACATGCCATCCAGAAGACTGTATTCGGTATGAAGATGAAGATGAATAAAATCCTTCATTTTCCAAGCATCGCCTGTTTTTTAGCAACTTGATAAATTTTACCCTCTGTTTTTATGGAAGGTGCTATGGCAATTTCAACAAGCTGCATTTCTCTTATGTTCCTCGCACCAAGACTTGCCATTGAAAGACGAAGTGCCCCTATTAAATTCTGTGAACCATCATCTGTATTGGATGGTCCAAAAAGTATCTGTTTTATGGAACCTGTTGTACCCAATCTAATTCTTGTCCCCCTTGGTAAATTTTCATCTGATGTTGCCATACCCCAGTGATAGCCTTTTGCCGGTGCTTCGGCAGCTCTTACAAACGCTGAACCAACCATCACAGCATCGGCCCCACATGCAAAAGCCTTGCATATATCACCACTTGTTATCATACCACCGTCAGTAATAATGGGTACATATCTCCCTGTTCTCTTATAAAAAAAATCCCTGGCTGCTGCGCAATCACAGGTAGCGGCAACCTGAGGCACACCAATTCCCAGAACCTCTCTTGTTGTACATGCGGCACCTGGACCAATTCCAACAAGAAGACCGGCGATTCCAGTTTCCATTAATTCAAGTGCAACCTGATATGTTACACAGTTACCAACTATTACAGGAACTTTCATTGAACTACAAAATGTTTGTAGGTTAAGTGGTTTGTAAGTGCTTGAAATATGTTTTGCAGTTATAACTGTTGACTGAACAACGAATATGTCTACCCCTGCATCTTGAGATATTTTACCAAATCTCTCAGCATACTGGGGTATGGAACTGACTGCACAAATAACACCTTCCTTTTTTATTTCATTGATCCTTTTTATTATAAGTTCTTCCTTAACCGGTTCCTGATAAACCTTCTGAATCAGCGCTGTTGCTTTCTCCTGAGGACATGCGATAATTTCTTCTATCACCGAATAAGGATCTTCATATCTGGTATAGACACCCATAAGGTTTAATACAGCTAGACCGCCGGATTTTCCAAAAGCAACTGCAAATTTCGGATCAACAACTCCATCCATTGCTGCTGCAAGTATAGGAATCTCAAGTTTTTTTTCAGCAATCACTACTGAAATATCTATATCTTGAGGATTGATGGTAACATTTCCAGGAACAAGTGAAATATCATCAAATCCATAACAAACCCTTGCTTTCCTTCCTCTTCCAATCCACATGCCCATGAAATTCCTCCTTTTATCTGGATATTTCTCTTGCCTGCTTCAAACTCATCAAAAGTTCAATATTTGATCTGGTTGATTTCAGCCTTGATATTAAAAGTTCCATGGCTTCAACAGGATTCAAAGGAGCTAAAATTTTCCTTAAAAGCCATATAAGTTGCAGTTCTTCTGGATTAACGAGTAATTCTTCTCTGCGTGTCCCTGAACGATTGATATCTATTGCAGGAAAAGTTCTCCTATCAGAAAGTTTCCTATCAAGATTTATTTCCATGTTTCCTGTACCCTTAAATTCTTCAAAAATTACATCATCCATCTTGCTTCCTGTATCTATAAGGGCTGTACCTAGGATTGTAAGGCTACCTCCTTCCTCTACATTTCTTGCAGAGCCGAAAAATCTTTTTGGCTTGTCAAGTGCATTTGATTCCAACCCACCGGTCATTATTTTCCCGCTGTGCGGCACAAGAACATTGTGAGCCCTCGCAAGTCTGGTAATACTATCAAGAAGGATAACAACATCCCTTCTGTGTTCCACGAGCCTTTTTGCTCTTTCAAGGGCAATTTCAGCGACCTGAACATGTCTTTCTGGAGGTTCATCAAAAGTTGCACTGACGACCTCTCCTTTAACGGATCTTTTCATCTCTGTTACTTCTTCTGGTCTTTCCCCAACGAGAAGTACTATCAGATGAACCTCCGGGTTGTTGGCAGCAATAGCATTGGCAATTTTTTGAAGAATAACTGTTTTTCCCGCTCTGGGAGGAGAAACAATAAGACCTCTCTGTCCTTTCCCAATCGGACAGATAAGATCTATAACCCTTGTCGTAATCTCTTCAGGAATTGTTTCAAGTATAAATCTTTTATTTGGGTGAATCGGTGTTAATTCTTCAAAAGGTACACGATCTTGAATTTTTTCGGGTTCTTCTCCATTTACCATCTCAACCTTAAGTAAAGCAAAATATTTCTCATTTTCTTTTGGCGGTCGTATCTGCCCTGAAACAGTATCCCCGGTCTTCAAACCAAATTTCTTAATCTGTGAAGGAGAAACATAGATATCATCCGGTCCCGGAAGATAATTATGATTTGATGAACGTAAAAATCCAAAACCATCAGGCAAAATCTCAAGAACCCCCTCACCAAACAGCAATCCATTTTTCTCTGCCTGTGCCTGCATAATTCTGTAAATTAAATCTTCCTTTGTCAAACCACTTACCCCGTTTACACCCATCTCCCTGGCAAGCTTTTGTAATCTTGAAATCGCTGTCTTTTTTAAAGTAGCTATATTTAATTCCCTGATTTCTTCCGCCATGTGTAATGCCTCCTTATTATCTCTTCAAGAATTTTCTCTGTCTGATTTCTTGTCCTATCAATTGTTCCTGAGTTATCAATAACGTAATCTGACATGCTAATTTTTTTTCTAATAGGCATTTGAGATCCCAATCTCATATCTATTTCCTCAGGAGTATATCTTTCCTGTAGACGCTCCTTAATAATTCTGCGTGGGGCAAAAACTGAAATGATGATATCAAAATATTTTTCGCTCCGGGTTTCAAAAAGAAGAGGTATTTCAACTACCACTGCCATTTTACCTTTTTTTCGGTACATGTCAAGTAGTCTCTTCAATTTTTCAAAAACATATGGATGAATAATCTCGTTAAGTTTCTTCCTTTCCTTTTCACAGGAAAATACAAGCCGTGCAAGTTTCTTTCTATCAACTCTTCCTGCCTTATCCAGATAATCCCTTCCAAAACCAGTTATAATTTTTTTCTTTATTTTTTCTGTATTGAGCAACTGTGTCACAATAGTATCACAGGATACCACAGGAATACCTTTTTTTTTAAAAAATCTCAGTACTGTTGATTTCCCTGAGCCAAAAGATCCAGTAAGACCGATACAAATCATCAATCAAAATTCCAGGAATCAAGGTATTTCTTCTGAAATTCCGTTAATTTATCTATATCCACACCCATACCAGTTAGCTTTAACAGTGCAATTTCCTGGTCAATCTCTGATGGCACATCGTGGTATTTAATCGGAATATCATTGTTTGAAACAAAATATTTTAAACTTAAAAATTGACATGCAAAACTCATATCCATTACAGAAGATGGGTGACCTTCCGCACATCCCAAGTTAACCAACCTGCCCTCAGCGAGAAGATATATTTTTTTTCCTGTTGTCAGAATAAATTCTTTTACCAGCGGCTTCACCTCTGATATCTTTTTTGAAATTTTTTCAAGAGTTAACACATCAATTTCAACGTTGAAATGTCCTGCATTTGCAATAATAGCACCATCTTTCATCTTAAGAAAGACACTTCTGGAAATAACCCTAGCATTTCCGGTGGCAGTAATGAAAATATCGGCAGTAGAAGCTGCCTGTTCTATCTTCATAACCTGAAAACCGTCCATCACTGCCTCGAGTGCCCTTATAGGAGAAACCTCAGTGACGATTACCCTTGCACCCATTCCTTTCAGATTTTTTGCAATGCCCCTGCCACACCATCCATATCCGCATACAACAACGGTCTTACCCGCGATCAAAATATTTGTTGCCCTCAAAATTCCATCGATTGTTGATTGTCCTGTTCCATATCTGTTATCAAATAAGTACTTGGTTTGAGCATTATTCACACCTATGACTGGAAACAGCAATTTACCTTGCCTTTCAATATTTTTTATTCTTCTAACTCCAGTTGTTGTTTCTTCAGTGGCACCTATAACATTTATTGAAAAATCTGGATTATTATGCAGGTAAGCTATCAAATCTGCCCCATCATCAATAATAAGATGTGGTTTTCTCAGAGCAACCTGCTTTATGTGTTCATTATATTTTTCTTTGGTTTCACCTCTTATCCCGAACACAGATACATCATAATCCTTAACAAGACAGGCCGCCACATCATCCTGAGTACTGAGTGGATTTGAAGCCGCAAGGAAAACTTTTGCTCCACAATTTCTTAAACAAATAATAAGATTCGCTGTTTCAGAAGTTATATGAAGGCAGGCACCAATTACCAAATTTTTAAACAATTTTGGAGATTCTCTTTTTCTTAGTATTCCAAGCACTGGCATCTCACGAAATGCCCAATCTATCCTTTTTTTTCCTTCACACGCCAACCTCAGGTCTTTGACATCGTACAAAATTTTCTCTGACAAATTTTCTCTCCTTAAAGTGCTTCAGCAAAAAGTTTGGTAATATCGGTTTTTTCCCAAGTGAATTCTTTTTCTTCTCTTCCAAAGTGTCCATAACAGGCTGTTTTCCTATAAATTGGTCTAAGGAGATCTAACTTTTCTATCATTCCTGCCGGAGAAAGATCTATATTTTTTCTAATTATCTCTATAATCTTTGAAGCTGGTACTCTTCCTGTTTCAAACATATTTACCATTATAGACACTGGTTGTTTTTGTCCAATAACATAAGAAAGCTGTATTTCACACTTTTCAGCCACACCAGAAGCAACTATATTTTTTGCAAGATACCTGGCAAAATAGGAAGCAGTCCTATCAACCTTCGTTGGGTCTTTTCCTGAAAAACAACCTCCCCCATGCTTTGCAAAACCACCATATGTATCAACTATAATTTTCCTGCCTGTCACACCCGTATCCGCCTGCGGCCCACCAATTACAAATCTTCCAGTAGGATTAACAAAAAGTTTAAAATTTTTTGAAAGCATATCTCGTGGAATGGTATGTTCAATAACAGTTTGATATAAGTCATCCGTGATTTTTTTTTGCGATATTCCTTCATCATGCTGAGAAGAAAGAACAATCGCAGTTATCTCTTTGGGTTTACCATCCACATATTTTACAGTAACCTGTGATTTACCATCGGGCCTGAGGTAGCTCAAAATTTTTTTCTTTCTAACCTCAGCAAGTCTTTTTACAAGAGCATGAGCAAACATTATAGGAAGTGGCATCAACTGTGGCGTTTCTTTTATCGCAAAACCAAACATCATGCCCTGATCTCCAGCACCACCAATATCAACGCCTTGGGCTATATCAGATGATTGTTCCTGGATTGCTGTGATAATAGCACTTGCATCATAGTTAAATCCATAGGACATATCCACATAGCCTATCTCTTTTAAAAGATTTCTTACAATTGATGGTATCTCAACATACCCTTCTGTGGTAATTTCTCCAGCAATAAATAAAAGTCCTCTTGTTACAAGAGTTTCGCACGCAACACGTCCTTTTTTATCCTGTCTCAATACATCGTCAAGAATAGCATCAGAAACCTGATCACAGATCTTATCTGGATGCCCTTCTGTAACCGACTCAGAAGTAAAGTAAAATTCTTTCATACAACCCTCCATAGGTTCAAATAATTTTTTACGCTGATGAAAGCTCTTTTTTTAAGTAAGTTATCTCTTTTATTTCTGTTGGATCCTCGCCATTCAAAAGAGCGAGATAAAAACTTATCCAATCCCCAAGAATTATGAGAGAAAAAATTCTTTCAACCACATCATTTCCTTCACTTAATACCTCATGGACTGGTATGCCTTTCTTTTCCAGGATATCGGCAATTAACTCCATTCTCAATTTCACACGGTCGTTGTCATTACTATCGCGCAGAAAAAAAACAATACTATTTTTCACAAAATCAAAAGGATAATTCCATGCCATTATCTCGTTATGGTTCATCTCGGGAAAGAAATTTACAAATGCCATCTGTTTGCTGTTCTCGGCAATCTGCGTTTTCCATCTGAGTGCAGCTGGGGCAAGAAATTTACCCGAATAGATTACTATATTTTTATTGTGCATGGCATGAGCAATAGTCTTTGCCATATTATTTTTTGAGTCAATACCATATACATTTCTTAAATTTCCTGCCATTTCAACAATTTTTTTTATGCTGAATGGTCGGATATAACCAGGCTTCTCAAGAATTTTTGCAAGAGGGAAAAACATATAACCAAGACTGCATCTCGGAGGTTGCCCTGATGGTATTTTAATGTGTAGTACTCCTTCTTTTTTTGAAACTTTTTCCAGGTCCCCACCACTTGAAAGTGAAACAACTCTGGAATTGCGCTTTATTGCTTCTCTAAAAGCGCTTAATGTTTCTTCGGTATTTCCAGAGTAGCTTACAGCGAAAACCAGTGATTTATCAGTTGCACAGGAAGGCAATGCATAATCTCTATGGACTATAAATGGAATGTTGGAACAGTCCTCAACAAGCTGTTTAAGTATATCTCCAACTATGGCTGAACCACCCATACCAGCAAAAACAAAACAATTGATATTTTCCATGGATATATCACCCACATGAATAGAATAGGCCTGTAAACATTGCACATCAAAATTTTCAATAAGTCCCAACATATTACTCTTATCAATTTTCTCTATCAGCTTTCTATTATCTGTAATCATTGTATCCTTTCTATGTTTTTTTTCAGAAAATCAAAAATTTCATCATGGGTCGTGAACCCAGCTGCCGTTTTTGATAATTCTGTTGCATCAGAATACGAAATTTTTCTGATTACCTGTTTAATCAACGGAATTGCAGCCGGAGCCATACTCAATTGTTTTATTCCTTTACCAATAAAGAAAATCGCTGTTTCAGGTATAGATGCAGTTTCACCACACACACTGACCTCAATACCAGCCTTTGAAGCAGCTTCAATAGTATTACAGATAAGTTTCAACACTGCTGGGTTGCACGGCTGATAAAGATACGAAACCTTTTCATTCACCCTGTCAACCGCCATTGTATACTGTATCAGGTCATTTGTACCAAGACTGAAAAATTCAACCTCTCTTGCAAAAATATCTGATTGAAGGGCTGCGGCTGGAACCTCGATCATTATACCAACAGGAAGTTTCCTGAATTGTTTATGTTCAGATTTCAACTCTTCAACACACTCTTTGATAATTTCGTGTGTCTTTTTTATCTCTTCAAGAGTCGTGACCATTGGAATTAAAATTTTAAAATTGCCATAGTATCCTGCTCTTAAAATAGCCTTAAGTTGTGTTTTGAATATATCCTTTCTGCTAAGACAGAATCTTATAGCCCGCCACCCTAGAAAGGGATTAAGATCCATTGACGATTGAAATGCCGACATGAATTTGTCACCACCGATATCAAGTGTTCTTATTATAACCTCCTTCTTGCCCATTATGGTTGCTACTTTCTTATAAGATTCAAATTGTTCGTCCTCACTGGGTAAGTCATTTCTGTTGAGAAAAAGAAATTCTGTCCTGAAAAGCCCAACACCATCTGCACCATATTTCAAAGCAGTTGACGCTTCCTCTGGTAATGAAATGTTTGCCATCAGTTTAATCCTCACGCCATCCGATGTCTCTGCTATTAATTTCCTAGTTAAATAAAAAGACTTGCGTTGTTTTAAAAACTCTTCTTTTTTCTTTTCATATTCCTTTACAACAGTTGGAGTTGGACTAACAATAAGATATCCACTGATACCATCAAGAATTGCTTCCTCGCCATCCTCTATCTTTTGTAAAATATCTCCCAGGCCGACAACAGCAGGGATTTCCAGTGCTTTTGCCATTATCGCAGTATGAGAGGTTCCACTTCCAAGTTCTGTAGCAAAACCCAGAATATACTTTTTCTCAAAAGAAACAGTCTGAGATGGAGAAAGATCTCTGGCAACAACAATTACTGGTTTATCAAAAATTCTGGTTTTTTCTTCTTCTTTCAAATATGAAAAAATTCTCTCGGCGACATCGAGCAAATCGCGTCTCTTATCCTTACCCTGATCACCATCCGGTTTACCAAAAAGTGTCTGAAGATGTTCAATTGTTCTGTGAAACGCATGTATTGCTTCAACCCGTTCTGTTTTTATGTTGCGTATTGTCTGTTCCCTCAAAAATCTGTCTTTGAGAAACATCAAATGTACACCAAAAATTTCGGCATATTTTTTCCCTACGATATTTGCAACTTTGTTCTGAGTTTCAACTATGTCCCTTTCAGCATTTTTTATTGCATTTTCAAATCGTCTGATTTCAGATTCAATTTGCCTATCATCTATCCTTTTTTCAGGTGGAAGTAAAAAAACATTTTTAAGAACAAATAATTTAGCAATCGCTATTCCTGCAGAAACAGGCAGTCCGGAAAATTTTCTCATATTATCATCCCACGCTATTTAACCTTTCCTCATCTTCCTTTATTATTTTATATGCTTCCTGTGGGGTCTTGCTTATTTTAAGGTAGTTCCTAAAAACCTTATCCTTTAACAATCTTGCTATTTTTGCAAGAGCCTTAAGATGTATTCCTGTTGCACCTGAAGGTGCCAGTACTAAAAATATAATGAATACTGGTTCACCATCAAGCGCATCAAAGTTAACACCTTTTTCTGAAATCCCGAGGGCACAAACAAGATCCTTAACCTGATCTGTTTTTGCATGTGGCACCGCTATTCCCTGTCCAATACCAGTGGAACCTAATTTCTCCCTTTCAATGAGTGTTTCAAGCACCTGTTTTCTGTCCTGCAACAATCCATTTTTTTCTAAAAGTTGCAGCAGCTCATCAAGAGCAGCCTCCTTCTCCGTTGACTTCATACCGATCAAAATTTCCTTTTCGCTTATAAATTCACTTATTTTCATAATCGTTCCTCCTCTGTTTCTTTTTTTTCATTTACGAATGCATACAACTCTTTTTTTGCAGAATTTTTGCTTTTTCTGTGATGTTTTCTGTAATGGTCTTTGCTTAAAAAATTCTTCAATTTGTTCACGAGTTCATCAAGGCCAGTATTGATATTATTGGAACTGGTTTTCATAAATGTTTTCGATTTTCTACATTGTATTTTTGCCTCGAGTATAAATTCGAATTTTTCTTTTTTAACTATAAGATAAATTTCTGCCTCACTGGGGAAAAACCTTTCTAGCCGTGAAAACTTTTGCACTGCTATATCTTCAAAACCTGGATCAAGATAAACATGAACTGGCTGTAGATGAAAAATCATATCTGCCCCCTGTTTGCGGTTTTTCCAGAGAAATATTATGTTTTACGGTTTTGAATTGTTGTATTGTAATAAGCTTAAGTTCAGGGAAATAATACTTCAGAATCTCTACATAATCTTTCCCCTGTTCCGCCATTCTTCTAGCACCCCATTGACACAGACCCACACCATGTCCATAACCTTTTCCATCGAAAATAAATTCATTTCCATTGCATGTGATTGTAAACATGGTACTAGGTAAACTTTTCTTTGAAGCAAAAGTTGTTGAATTATTTACAGTCATCATTCTTAGGTTATCCGCCTCAATAATTCTTTTTCCCCAGGTTCCTTGAAGTTCAATTTGAGAACATCTTCCGCTTTTGTTAAAATTTAAAACTCTGATTGAAGAAATCTCAAGTCCTGTTATTGATTTTAGATCATCCTTTGTAAATACCCTATGCCAGGTGAAAAATGGAGTTTCTGAGCAATAAGGATCTTTAACACCTTCCATCAAACAATATTTGTTACCCCACATGTCCGAAGCAGAATTGGTATGTCCACCACAGCACGCATGAAAGAATGATGGAACTATATTATACTCATTTCCATCGGTCTGTCCAGCAAGAACTTGACTTGATGTTTCCTCAACTGCCTTAATAATGTTTTCGTTCTCAGAAAAAACACCGCCGTAAACCTGGTGATAAATAGTATCCGTAACATCATATGGTAACTTCTTTTTTGCAGAGATATCTTTGTAGTAGTAAAGTAATGTCCTTGAGCAAACCGCCTGTGCCTTCAACGCTTCAAATGGCCAGGTATTTCCCATTTCTTTTCCCACCACTCCAAAGAGATACTCCTCAACATCCATAGTATTTATAACCATATATTTTTTGTTCCATCTCAAAAGTGATAGTTGCCCTCTATATTTACCTTTGAATTGTTCTAAAGAAGGTTTCTGATTCCCTTCCCAGATGCAGATACGTACAGTATCTGCCCTGCACCAATGGAAAAGCAACAGAAAAAATATGCTAATTATTGACCATACCTTTTTTAAAACTAACCTGTACATTTCCTTCAAATTTGAGTCTGTTTTCCTTAAAGGAATAAATAATGCGATCCGCACTATAAAAATTTTCTCCCTGTTGCACTTTAGGAGACCCTTCCATTATTATTGTGTCCTCTTTTTCTAGGTAAGTTAATTTTTCACAACTTGCTGAAAAATTTATCTGACCTGTTTCAAGATTTCTTTGCACTATATTAATATTATTCTGCATCACAATCCTGCTTATGTTTTGCGTCTCAGGAACAAGAAAAATTTCAGCTATTCCCTTGGCACCTGTCTTAATCTCAATTACAAAATTTTTGCCTTTGATTTCAATTCCCGGTCTTGAAACAGAAGCCTGTGATTCGGAGGTTTTTTTCTCAGCTGCAAGGCCAGTAAGTGTGAAACTGAAAGAATCACCAAAAAATTCCATTGAAAAATTCTTTAACACCTGCCCTGTTTGTTGTACTTCCTCTGTGGTTCTCTTACGACCACAACCAGATATAACAGAAAAAACCAAAATTAAAATTAAAACAAATGTTGCAGTATTTTTCCCCATTTATGTTGCCCTTTTAAAATTAATTCCACACACTCCCTGAAAACACCATTACCACCTTTACTGCTTGTCACATACATAACAATATCTTTTACCTCTTCAACTGCGTCAGAAGGAGCAACTGAAAAGCCCACTTCCTTTAACAAAGGTATGTCAAGAATATCATCCCCGATAAAACAGACCTCTTCCATCAGAAATCTATTCTTCATGCATAAATTTTTCATTACAGAAAGTTTATCTTCAACCCCTTCAAAAATAAAGTCAACTCCGAAATCAATAAATCTTTTTTTCGCAAATCCCATCCTTTTTCCTGAAATAATAAAACTTTTCATTCCAGAAATTTTAAGCAGCCTGAAAGCGAGTCCATCTCTGATAGAGAAAAACTTATTTTGTTGTCCATTATAATCAAAAAATACTTTTCCGTCGGTCAGAACCCCATCAACATCTGTTCCAACAATTTTGATTCTTGAAATATCCATTATAATTCTTGACTGAACTGTCTCTTACCAAGTACATCATGAAGATGAACAATACCTTTTGGCCTTTCGTTCTTATCTTTTATTACAAGACATGTAATTTCTTTCTCTTCCATAATTGCAAGTGCTTGCACCGCAAGTTTATCCTCATCTATTCCAAGAGGATTATGTGTCATACACTCAGATGCTTTCATGTTAAAAATATCCCTTTTTTTCACAAGCAACCTTCTCAGATCACCATCCGTTATAATGCCAACAACTTTTTGGTTTTCATCAACCACAAGCGTAAAGCCAAGATTTTTCCTGTTGATTTCGGTTATGGCTTCTTCCATTGAACTATCATACTTAACAATCGGCATTTTACTTCCTCTCTGCATTACATCTCTAACTCTTAACATAAGTCTTCTGCCGAGATTTCCACCTGGATGATAGAAGGCATAATCTTCTTTTTGAAAACCTTTAATTGTAAGAAGTGTGATGGCAATAGCATCACCAAGAACAAGCGCAGCGGTTGTACTTGAACTTGGTATAAGAGAAAAGGGATCGGCCTCTTTTATTGGACCTGTACAAAGTACCACTGTACTCTGTAATCCTAAAGAGCTTTTTGGTTCAGAAGTGATACTGATTATGGACACTCCAATTTTTCTTAAAGAGGGTATTATTCTTACTAATTCGTCTGTCTCACCACTGTTTGAAATAGCGACCACAACATCGTTCTTACTGACCATTCCAAGATCTCCATGTATTGCTTCACCAGGATGTAAAAAAGTTGAGGGTGTCCCTGTACTTGCCAGGGTGGCAGAAATTTTCCTTCCCACAATTCCGCTTTTACCGATTCCTGTAACAATAACCTTGCCGGTACAAGATGCCAGTATCTTTATTGCCTTAACAAATTCAGAACCAAGACACTTCCTGACGCCTATAATACTCTCAATCTCAATATCTATCACTCTTTTTGCTTCTTTCAGAATTCTTTTTTCACTGAATTTTCTTACCATTACTTTTTTCTATCTTTTTTGTTATTTGCCAGAACTCCACCATCTGCTTTATAAAATCTTCCATTGAGGATAGTTTTATCATATTAGGACCATCTGAAAGTGCTTTTTCAGGATCAGGATGAACCTCCAGAAATAATGCATCACAGCCAACAACAACAGCAGCCCTGCAAAGAAATGGGACAAATTGTCTCTGTCCTCCTGAAGATTTACCGAGTGCACCGGGTTGCTGAACGCTATGCGTTCCATCAAAAATAACCGGCCAACCATATGAACGCATTACGGGAAGTGACCGAAAATCAACAACAAGATTGTTATAACCAAAACATGTACCTCTTTCTGTTAGCATGATTCTATTGCAACCAGAAGTAGTTAATTTTTCTATAACGTTACCAATTTCCCATGGTGACATGAACTGCCCTTTTTTAACATTTACAGCTCTGCCTGATTTCGCAGCACTAATAAGGAGATCTGTTTGCCGACATAGAAAGGCAGGTATCTGAATAACATCAACAACCTCAGAAACAGCCTTTACCTGAGTTACACAATGAACATCTGTAAGAAGTGGAACCCTTATTTCTTGCTTAACCCGACTTAAAATACTCAGCCCTTTGTCAAGTCCTGGACCTCTAAATGAACTTATTGATGATCTATTTGCTTTATCAAAAGAACCTTTGAAAATGTAACCAGTATCTGCTTTTTCTGTTATATGCCGCATGATTTCAGCAATTTTTAAAGCAATATATTCGTTCTCAAGAACACATGGACCGGCAATTATACATAATTTTGAACCACCAATAACACATTGTCCAACACGTACAGTATTCATAAATGCAGGATTTAACCGGGTGGCCATGACATAATACGACCACCCAGAACATGGATATGAAGATGATCCACACTCTGTCCCGCGCATCTATTGGTATTTATTACAATCCGATAACCCTTCTCAGCAATTTTCTGCTCTTTTGCCATCATTGTAGCTACCATAATCAATTTTGAAAGAATCAGCGCATCCTTCTCATCTACATACAGTAAATTTCTTATGTGTTTGCGGGGGATAACAAGAATATGTACCGGCGCTTGGGGATTAATATCATGAAATGCAATCACGTCGTTATCTTCATATAACTTTTTTGCAGGGGCCTGTCCTGCTGTAATTTTACAGAACACACAATCCGAAATCATACTCTTGTTCCTTCTTCAATTTTCTGATAAACCTGTATAATATCGCCTTCTTTGAAATCATTAAATCCAGCAATTCCTATGCCACACTCTGTATTAGTTGGAACTTCCTTGACCGAGTTTTTAAATCTCTTCAAGCTTGAGAGAAACCCTTCAAAAACAAAGGCACCATTCCGTACAATTTTAACCTTTGAATCTCTAACAACCTTACCGTCAACCACAAGACATCCAGCAACGCTTTGGTTCTTCCCGATTTTAAAAATCTGTTTTACGAGTGCCTGTCCAACCATTATTTCTACTTCTTTTGGCTTCGTCATCCCTTCGAGTGTATTTCTAATATCTTCTATCAAGTCATATACAAGTTTGTACAGTTTTATCTCTATCCTGTGCTGTTTAGCAAGCTTTTCAGCTTTCGTGTCAATTCCGACATTATAACCAAAAATGATAGCCTGGGAACAAACAGCAAGAAGAATATCTGATTCGCTTATAAAACCAAGTCCATAATGAAGGCAATTTACAGTTGGACCATTTTTTTGTGCCGAAGCCTCACTTAGTTTTTCTATAGAAGCCCTTATTGCCTCTTGAGAACCTAAGGAATCTGACTTAAGAATCATTTTAAACTCTTTTAATTCTCCTTGAATAATTTGTTTTTGAAGGTCCTCTAGCGTCAAAATCTTTTGTTCCTGTCGGGTTGCCTGCTTTCTCTTTTCTTTCTCTTCATCCGCGAACTTTCTTGCATCTGCTTCTGAGCCAACCACTCTAAATCTATCACCCGGTACAGGCAATGTATTTGCCCCAAGAAGCTCAACCGGTGTAGAAGGACCTGCTTTCTCAAGTTTATTTCCGTTTTCATCAAACATTGCCCTTACCCTACCCCAAGCAATTCCACAAACAAAAAAATCACCTGTATTGACTGCACCATTCTGAACCAAAAGATCTATAACCGGACCCTTTTGTTTATGGAGATACGACTCAAGAACTACTCCTTCTCCGGGCCTTTCAGGATTTGCCTTCAATTCCATCATTTCACCCATTAGCAGTATTATTTCAAGCAATTCATTTATATTTGTACCCTTAAGACCAGAAACATTGATAAAAACTGTATCTCCTCCCCATTCTTCTGGAATAAGACCATACTCACTCAATTTTTTCTTTACAGCTTCTGGATTGGCGTTTGGTTTATCAATCTTATTAATAGCAACTATTATTGGAACCCCGGCTGCCTTGCAGTGGTTTATAGCCTCTACTGTCTGTAATTTAACCCCTTCATCTGCTGCAACAAC
>JAOAAW010000063.1 GCA_026418655.1 bacterium
ACCTGTGTCCTGCCCATTTACCACCTCTACTTCCTCTGCTATCTCTCCTATACCAAACATCAATTGTCTCCTGACTTCCTCACTCTCTGGCCAGTATCCTACTGCTACCGCCTGCGTCTTTATCCCCTTCAACTTCTTTAAATTCTGGTCCTGTCTCCTCAATGGCAAACTCACCACACAATTCCTTATCCCTGTCTTACCCTCAGAATTCCTCAGTCTTAATGAAATCTCTTCTTTCATTATTTTCTCTCTTTGGATATTTTTATCGGAAAAATTTTGAAACCTATTGATTTGATTGTTTTTTCTGTTTTCAGTGTGAAATCGAGATTCAATGGGTCAACAAATTCAGGATTGGCAAATATAGAATGTAAATCAAAATCCTCACTTTTAGCATCTTCAAAAGAAAGTTTTTTATTATGCCTCATTATGATACCCCATTCATTCTGTTTTCCTGAGACATCCCAGAATAAATTGATATCGCTTATTATACCTTCAGCATTTTCACAACCATAGCCAAAAACAAAAAATGGCTTTCCGTCAGACAAAAGTATATTCCTTTCAAGGGTAAATGAATTATGATTCTCTTTCCTTGAAAAACCAATAATCCCTTCTTTCCCAAAGGCAAAGATATTGTTGCGTATGATATTTTCCCTGCCATAGTGTTGGTGGAAAACTGTGCTGTTTGTGAATGCGCAGAGATTGTTTTCAACAATTATATGAGAACTGCCCTCATCAAGATATATGCACCACGCACCATATTCAGCCATTTCAATATTGTAGATTGTATTGCCCCTGATGACAGTACCTGGCTGAACTCCGAGTGTATAAATGCCGCCCATATCACTGAGAATTCCTTTCCCTATGTCATGGATGAGATTGTTTTCAATGATATTGTTCTTTGAAACATTTTCAGCATACCCCCATACCCAACCACAGGATATGCCTGAATAATAAAGGTCGTGGATATGATTGTTGGAGATAATAACATTTGCTGCATGTCTAGAAAGTATCCCGACTGCGCTATAAAAGACATTTCCACAATCATGGATGTGATTTTCTGAAATTCTTATTGAATAAGTGCGCGTGCATGGACAGGATAAAGCATCTCCACCATTAATCTTAATTCCACCAGCCCCCATATCCCATATTTTATTACCCGTTATTTTTATTTCTGAACACCCATCTGATATTTCAATCCCATAAAAACCACAATGCCTGATTTCACAATCTTCAATGCTACAATTTTTTGCACCCATAAAAAACATAATCCCTGGGACACCATGAGCTGCTTGTTCGCAGGATGCCTTCTCATTATATGGGTGAATCCAATCTGCATGCTCTATTGTTATGCCTTTGAAATTCAGATTCTCAACAAACTGATTTTTCTCAGGAATTCCTTCAACTCTTATTGCCTGTACACTCACGGACGCAAAAATTTCAAGAGAATCAATTGTCTCTTCTTTTTCTGGTATGTAATAGAGAAGACCCTGTTGTCTGTCAAGATACCATTGACCGGGTTTTTTCAATTCCTCAAAAACATTTTCTACCCTGTATCTTGTTCCTTCTTCAATGTTCATAACAGATGTCTTTGAAGAAACAATGAGCCCTGTTTTTTCATCAAATCTGTTCACAGGCATTCTTTCTTCTATCCATTTATGAAAAATGACAATCTCAATATCTTCAAGGTTTTTCCAACTTTTGATATCGCCCTGCTTGGAATAAAAACAATTACTGCCATCAAAAAGTCCTGTCTTTTTTTCTTTTTCAGGAACATCCTTTATTGTGAAAAAGCCACTTTCAGGTAATGTTGGTCTTTGTTTTCTTTTTCCATTAACAAAAAGCTGCCTGAAATACCACTTTCCCTGTTTAACTTCTGGTATTTCTACAACAAATGCAGTCACGCCATTTACAGTTGTTTTCTTCCATCCAGTAATTTTTTTTCCGCAATCAAAAATAACCTCTTCATTTCCATATTTGGAGTAAAAAACATTTGAATCTTGCGGAGAAAAAACCACTGGTTGTGAAATTTGATATCTCCCGCCACGTATGAGAACATTTACCTTTTCACCAAAACCAATTATCCGAAGTTTTCTGATTCTGTCTCTTGCCGCTTCTATAGAAGCAAGCGGACCATCTGTTCTGTCAGGAAGTGGTTCAGGATATCGACCTGACCATGCATCGTTTCCATCTGTTGCCACATAGATATTGCCTATCTTTTCTTCATTCATGGCACATGCCTGAAAAATAACCAAGAAAATTGCCAACCCCAGTTTTATTTTCAATTTCATTCTGATTTGAAAACTCAATTTATCATAAAAAGATAGAAAGTCAAGGATTCAGAATCAAGGTTATGTTATAATTATTGTCATGGAATTTCAAAAGATTATTCTTGCACTCGAGAATTACTGGATAAGAAAGGGTTGTTTTTTGTGGCATCCATACGCAACCGAAGTTGGTGCAGGTACAATGAATCCTGCAACATTCTTTGGAATACTGGGAAAGAAGAAATGGAATGTTGTTTACCTTGAGCCATCTCAAAGACCTGCTGACGCAAGATACGGCGAAAATCCAATACGTTTATATCAGCACCATCAGATGCAGGTAATATTGAAACCACCCCCAGATAAAATCCAGGACATTTACATTCACAGTTTGAAAAGTCTGGGAATAGATGTTTTCAAGCATGATCTCCGTTTTATTGAAGACAACTGGGAAGCACCAACACTTGGAGCCTGGGGTGTTGGATGGGAGGTCTGGCTTGATGGACTTGAAATAACGCAGTTTACATATATGCAGCAGGCAGGGGGCATTGACCTTAACCCAGTGAGCGTTGAGATAACCTATGGACTTGATAGAATTGCCTGTTTTCTTCAAGGAAAGGAATCTGTTTTTGATATTGACTGGGGTTCAGAAACAAACTATGGATTTCTGCACCAGGAAAGAGAACGGCAGTATTCTTTTTTCGGCTTCAAGGAAGCAAATGTTGATTTGCTGTGGATGTGTTTTGACGGCTTTGAAAAAGAAGCAAAATCCCTACTCGATAAAAAACTTTTTTACCCTGCATATGACTATATTTTGAAACTGTCTCATGTCTTTAATCTTCTTGAAGCAAGAGGTGCAATAAGTGTGAGTGAACGAACCCGTCTTATAACCAGAATAAGAAGTCTGGCAAATGAATGTGCACGTCAATACCTTGAAAGAGGTGGATAATGAGCGGAAGAGAACTTGTTATAAAAGCAGTATTGTTTCAGGGTCCTGAAAGAGTTCCTTATACACTTCCTGATGAATATGGAAGTGATATGATAGATGTCGGCATTCTACCTGATCCAAACTGGAAACCATCTTTTCCACCAACACAAACCAAATGGGAAGATGAGTGGCACTGTGTCTGGGAACGGCTTTCGGGAGATATTACAAAGGGGCAGGTGACAGGACATCCCCTGAAATTTTATGATGATTTTGATTCTTTCAAATGGCCTGATTTCAAAATAGCTGAAAGATATACTGCAATGAAAGAACAGATTGCCAAAAACAGCCAGGATAAATTTGTCCTTGCAAACATTGATTTTTCTCTTATGCATAGACTTGAATACCTGCGCGGACATGAAAATGCATGGACAGACCCGTATCTTGAACCTGAAAACCTGCAAAAACTTCTTGATAAACTTGCACAGCTTGCCATTGACCAGATTGATATGGTTGCTGATGCAGGCACTCATGGTATCGTTTCTTGTGATGACCTTGGATTCCAGGATAGGCCCATGGTTTCTCCTGAGATATTTCATAAATTTTTTGCTCCATATTATAAAAAGGTTTATCAGCACGCAAGGAAGAAAAATATCCTTACCTTTCTTCATTCCTGTGGTTATATTATTGACCTTCTTGACGATTTAATAGACGCTGGTTTGCAGGTAATCCAGATGGACCAGCAGGAAAATATGGGACTTGAAAATCTTGACAGGAGATTTGGTGGGAAAATTTGCTTCTGGTGTCCTGTGGATATTCAAAAAACAATGAATACTGGGACCATTGATGATGTAAGGAATTATGCAATAAAACTTATTGATACTTTTGGTAGGTATAATGGTGGGTTTATTGCAAAGTGGTATCCTGCTCCTGATGCAATCGGTCATACAAAAGAAAAAATAAAAGTAATGTGCGAAACATTTGTTTCTTACGGCTCATCTTTTTACAAAAAGAAAAATTGATTAACCCTGTCCGAGTTTTTCTATATCAAGTGCATCAATATTATTCAGAACCTTTTTTATTGCCTTTCCAACCATTATTGCTACATCTTTTCCATTTGGTGCCCGTAGTGGCTCTGTCATTCCAAAATGGGTATCAGTGTGTCTTTGAGCAACCGGGAATTCTTCTGGGTTATATGAAACTTCTCTGCTGTACTGGCATGACCATGGACATCCCTTCCCATAAGCATTTTTTGCCTGGAAAACAGTCATCCGGGGAAGGATGAAACTTTGCCAGACTGAAATTCTTGCGCCTTCTGCCTGAATGGCTTTCATCACTGCGTTTCTAAAAACAGCAGGGTTTCCTTTCCAGCCGAATTCTTCGGGTATAAGCCGTATCGTGTAGTTATACCAGTTGTGCTGGTGGTTTTCTGGTTCAGAAGGTAAGATAACTCCTTTTGTACCAGCAAGTTCCTGTGTCAATGCCCTGGCATTTTCTTTTTGAATTTCAAGATAACTGTTAAGTTTTCGCAGTTGCGCCCTGCCAAAAGCAGCAGTCAGGTCATTGTTTCTGTACATCCATCCAAGTGCATAGGCATGGTAATCTCTTTTTTCAACAGGTGTCCTTGTCTCACCAAAAGACCATAGCATCAATGCCTTTCTGTAAATGTCCTCATTGTCAGTAACAAACATTCCACCTTCCCCTGAACACAGACATTTGTTCTGATTGAAGCTAAAAGCAGCGCAATCTCCAAAAAGCCCCACTTTTTTTCCTTTGAATTCTGCGCCATGCGCCTGACAGCAATCTTCGATTACCTTCAAATTATATTTTTTTGCAATTGAATAAATTTCATCCATATTAACTGGAAGTCCGTGCAGATGGACAACTATTATCGCCTTTGTCTTTTCTGTGATTGCTGCTTCAATCTTTTTTGTATCAATATTCATCGTATCAAAATCAATATCAACAAAGACAGGAATGCAATTGTGATGTAATACACATGTTGCGCTTGATGACCAGGAATATGCAGGTACAATAACTTCATCTCCTGCACCACAATCACATGCAGCAACAGCCATGTGAAGTGCAGCAGTTCCACTATTGGTGGTTATGGCAAACTTATTTCCATTCCACTGTGCAAATTCTTTCTCAAATTCAACACAGTTTGGACCAAAGGCGTGATTTACCTGATGAAGCGATGCAAGAACAAAATCTTCGTCAATCTTATCAATTGGTGGCCAGTTCTTTATAAAACCATCAGGAATCATTTTTTCTCCGCCATTGATTGCAAGTTTCTCTGCCATAAATCCTCCTATTTCCAGAGCTTATAAAGTAACCTTGAACAAATATCTGCAACAATATAACCTGCTTCCATCTGGTGGCGTGTCCAGTAGATTGTCATTCCTGAATAGCCGCCACCAAGTACACCATAAACAGTTGGGCAATAACCATACCATCCATCAGCAAGCTGGCCAATCATTGTCACTTCAAAGGGACTTCTCCTTCTGATATCAATGCCAAACTGACAGTAATATTCGTATGGATTTGTTGCAATGGCGCAATTCCCTATTCTTATCACGTGGACCGGTACTTCTTCGTATGGCTTGTCTTTGAATTCTTCATAAAGTTTCAAAATACTCCAGTTCAATACATAATTCCATCTACCTGATTTTTCCTCACCTGCTTCAACAATTTCTTTTGCCTTCTTAACCTCTTCTGGTTCAGGCAATCTCACTTTCATCACAATTTTTTCGGATGCAGTTTTCAAAACAATATCATCCTCATATTCTATCGTAGCAATAATCCTCATTGTTTCACTGGCTAAAAGCGATCCTATTTCCTTCATCCTTTGAAACCCTGCAACCCTTTTCTTTTGCTGCATAAGATTCCAGGGAGAAAGGTCACCACTTGCTCCCTGAAGATAAAGAACAACGAGGTCTTTTTTACCTAAAATTTCTCGCATGAATCTGCGCGCCTCCCCTGGGAAATCAGCAGATGCGAAATTACCACCTTCTACTGTTGTTGAATGACAGGCATTATTGTGAACAATGGCAATATGGTTGTTTTCTTTATCAACAACAGACATAACACAGTGTGTTGGGTCTTCTGGTCCTTCAAGTCCTGAAAAATCATCTCTTTTAGTATCGCCATACATTGTATGGCTTCCATCCATCCAGCATACCCTGCGGTTGTATCCAATTAAAGCATTTCCTTTACCATAACCAATTCTTGCCTGCCTTATGGATGAAACGGTTTCCTCTACAAGTTCAACAAGCCATTTCTCAAGACGAACAAGATATTGTGCATTTATAGGATCATCAGGCAAAAGGTCCGCTGTATTTGGCCCTGTGTGGGTATGAGTACAGAATATGTAAATGTTTTCAAAAGGAACTCCTGTCCTTTCTTCAATGATTTTCTTTGTTTTTTCAATAAAATTGGGCAGAAGGACACCAAGGTCGCAGCTTATAATGATAATTTTTTTTGTCCCATTCGATAAAAACAGGCAATTTGCTTCAAGGTCATCCCTGATATACTCACACTTTCTTATATAAAGTTGGCCCATCAAACTATCACCTATTTCGCAGTTTATCTTTTTTGTTTTTGCTCCAGCAAGGATTTGCATTTTTCTCCTATATTTCAAAGGTTAAACCATCTGATGCAGCAATTATATCAACAGACAATTTTTCTGACAAATCTTTTGTCTTTTCCCATATTCTTTCCTTCAACATTGTCATTCCGAAATGTGTAAGAATTGCCTTTTCTGGTTTTATTCCAGAAATTATCTCAAGTGCTTCAGGAAGCGAAAGGTGCATGATACCCGGCCTCGGTTGACTGAAAACAACATTGACAATGATGATTTTCGTTCCTGCATAAGCGTCAATGATTTCAGGAAAAAATTCAGTATCAGGAATATAACCGATAGAGGGAACACTATCAGCTTCAACAATAAATCCATAGGTTTCTGCTAAATGACGCAATTTCAGTGGTACTTTGAGTTTTAGATTTTTTACAGAGCACTGAAAATTTTCCTTCAAAATTTCCACCTTCTCAACAAACCGGGCAGCATAGGGAAAAATTACAGGTGGATTTTCTATTGCTTCTGCAGGACATAAAAGCATACCTTTCTTTTTAAAACCGCCATCTGTCATCGCTTCAATGATAACGTTGACATCATTAACATGGTCAATATGTTTATGTGAAACGAAAACTATGTCTAAATCAGAAAGTTTCAGGGCAGGGCGGGCCTTGTTTGCTTTAACAAGGCTTCCGGGACCAGGATCAACAAGCATTCTTGTATCATTTATCTCAAACCAGATACCTCCAGAAGCCCGCAACTGCCTGATCATTACAAATCGAGCACCCGCTGTACCGAGGAATTTTATAAAATTCAAGAAATTTCCTTTAGGTGAAGTTTATCTGATCAAGAAAAGGCTTGAGTTTTGCAGCCCTTGGAGCGTTTTTCAATTTTTGAATGGCTTTTCCTTCTATCTGTCTGATTCTTTCTCTAGTCAGATTGAAATACTTACCAACTTCCTCAAGGGTTCTTGCATAACCATCTTCATCCAGTCCGAATCTCAACCTCAAAATTTTTTCCTCTCTCTCATCAAGAATCTCAAAAGCCTTCTCCAGTTCTTCTCTTAAAAGGGTTCTTCTTGTATGGGTCAATGGACTCGATTCTTCATCGTCTTCAATAAAATCACCAACAGTGGCTCTCTCTTCATCGCCAACAGGCATATCCAGGGAAATAGGTTCTGGCCTCATTGATTTTTTTATCTTTTTTATCTTATCTGAATCAGTGTTCAGAACTTTTGCAAGTTCTTCGTCTGTTGGTTCTCTATCAAGACTCTGAGATAGCCATCTGTACGCTTTGCTAAGTTTGTTAATTTTTTCAATCATATGTACCGGTATTCTTATCGTTGCTGAATGGTCAGCGATCGCCCTTGTAATTGCCTGACGAATCCACCATGTGGCGTAGGTACTGAACTTAAATCCTTCTTTGTACCTGAATTTCTCAACCGCTTTCATCAATCCTATATTTCCTTCCTGAATTAAATCTCTTAGAGACAGTTTTGGATTTGAATACTTCTTTGCAATACTGATAACAAGCCTTAAATTTGCCTGAATTAATCTATCTCTTGCTTTTATAAATTCCTGTTGATATTTTGCAATAGTTGCAAGATTTTTACCATTTTTTCTTTTCTTGCCCATCTTAATCAACGCTTTTTTGTACTTTTCCATGGTTTTTGCAATTTCTACTTCTTCCTCAGAAGTCAAAAGATTGAAGGCGCCTGCATCCTTAAGATAAGCTCTTAAAGGATTCCTTAAATCTTCAAGGACAGCTCTTGTATCTTCTGTCTCTGTATCAGCAAGAAGATCGTCCCCTATTTCTATATTCATCTCTTCAAGTTCATCAAAAAGTTCATCAATTTTATCCCCAGGTGTATCAATAGGTAGAAACTTGTTGATATCTTCCAGAAGAACGGTTTTGTTTTCTTTGCCAAGGGCAAGAATCTGACTTTTCGCCTTCTGGAACCTTTCCTCTGAAAAATGCAAGTCATTATTTTTAATTTCGTCCCTATTTGATTTCCTCACCTTCTTTTTTTCCATAACTGGCTGTTTTCCTCCTTTATGTTTTTTTTCATTCACACTGCCAGATTTATTTCTTCCCATCAACACTCCTTTCTGTTTCTAACAAAAATTTCTATATTCTTTGTTGTTGTAAGGTGGATACACATGTTCAGTTCTTCAAGTTCCTTATCACAGGGTTGATTGTTTTCCATCTTATCTTTTATAATCGCCCTGAGTTGTTTTACCCGGTTTTCATAGAATTTTCTGCATAGGGTACCAACACAATCATAAAATGCCTTTTTTGTAATTTCATGATTGTCTTGCTCATCTTCTTTCATCAGAACATGTGTCAGAAAACCGGCCTGCTCCGGATCACCCAGTTGATTCAACAATTTTGGAATTCTGGTTTCAGAAATCTCATTTTTGATGCAACAATCCATGATGGTCTGCACTGAACCTGGTAAAAGGTTATAACATTCAGAAATTTCTTTTGCCCATTCAGGTGATTTTAGAAGAATTGTAATCAAAGCTTTCTCTGCGTTTTTAGATGCATTTTGATTGAATGAATGTGTCATGTTGCCCGAATATGTTAAATTCTTTTTATCGGGAAGTGTTTCCATCTGTCTTAAAAGAACCTCCCTTTCAATGCCAGCAATTTTAGCCAGTTCATTAACCCTAATTGACCTTTCAATTTCATCAGGAATATTGTTTATCAAACCCAGTATTTCCTCTATCATATCTGACTTACCCCTCGGGGTTTTAGTTGAATACTTCTGATTTCCTACGTAAAAAGCAAAATCCAGAAAATCTTTTGATTGATTTAAAAACTTTTTCAGTGCTTCTGCACCATAATTATCAAGAAAATCTTCAGGATCAAATCCCAAAGGCATAACACCTATCTTCACTTCAAATCCTGACGCAAGAATTGTTCCAAGATTTCTGAACGCTGCAGCTGTCCCAGCAGCATCAGAATCAAAAACCAGCAAAATTTTATTTGTCCATCTTTTCAAAAGTCTTAAATGATTTTCAGTTATAGCGGTACCAAGTGGTGCAATTGTATTCTCAAATCCTGCGATATGCATCTTGATCAGATCAAAATATCCCTCAACAATTATTGAAAATCCAACAGTTTTTATTCTTTCCTTTGCCCAATTCAATCCATAGAAAAGACTGCCTTTCTTAAACACATAATTCTCAGCAGTGTTAAGATACTTGGGTTGCTGCTGTTCATCAATAGCCCTTGCACCGAATCCCACAACATTGTCCCTATGGTCAAAAATTGGGATCATCACCCTGTGTTTGAATACATCCGTATACGTATTGTCTTTTTTTACAATCAGCCCTGCCTGTTCAAAATCTGAAATTTTTAATTTTTTTTCAATAATAAATTCTGTCAGTTTATTACCTGAAGGTGCATAACCAAGGCAAAAATGTTCTCGCTGGGATTGCCCGATACCACGCTTTTCAAGAAAATCAACGGCATTGTTTCCTGAGTTTGATTCAAGTGATGAAGAAAAGAAGTCCTTTGCAACTCTGTTGGCTTCAATTATTTCTTTTTTTCTTTCATCATTTTCACTGTCAAACTGGTGTAAAGAAATTTTGACACCTCCCATCTCAGCAGCAATCCTGACAGCTTCCCCAAAGCCAATGTTTTCCATTTTCATTAAAAAAGTGATTATGTTTCCTCCAACACCACAGCCAAAACAATGGAAAATCTGTTTTTCTGAGCTGACAAAAAAAGAGGGTGTTTTCTCAGGGTGAAAAGGGCATAGTCCCTTATAACTTCTTCCTGATTTTTTCAGCTGCACATACTTTGAAATTACTTCAACTATATCTATTTTGTCAATTATCTCATCAATCTTTTCAGAAGGAATCATAATAGGCCATACCCCCTACTTCCTTATTCTTTTTAGGAATTGTTTTTTCACCTGGTGTTAGTTATACCTGCGAGATGCCTGAGTGTCAAGATATGGACAAAATTATTTTTAGTTTTTTTAAGATAGGTTATAATTAATTTATGCTCTTCAGAATAATCAGAACTATTATCGGAGCAGCGTTTCTCTTCCTCATAGGATACTATTTTGGCTTGAAAGGAGTCAGGTTCTATCAGGTTATTTCTGAATCCATGCTTCCAACACTTGAAGTGGGAGACCGTTTGGTTGGTGAAAAAATTGGAAAATTAAAATATGGAGACATAGTTGTCCTTGATGATCCTATGGAAAAAGAAAGTGTAATAATTAAACGCGTTGTTGGTCTTGAAGGAGACCTGATAGAAATAAGAAACGATGGGTATCTCTATAGAAACAGAGAAAAAATTGAAGAATCATACATTCTTGAAAAACCACAGTATGTTGTTACACCTGTAAAAATAGCACCGGGCAGAATTTATGTTCTTGGAGACAACAGGAATAATAGCGCTGATAGCAGCATTTGGGGACCTGTTTTGATTAATTCTGTGAGAGCCCGCATTCTATTAAGATACTGGCCAATTAAAAAATTCAAAATCTTCTAAAAAAGATACGGACCTGAATGGTCCGTATCTAAAATAACTTAACAACATTAATTACTTTACTGCAGCCTTCAATTCAGAACCGGGCTTAAACACTGGAACATTCTTGGCAGGAATCTTAATTGTTGCTCCGGTTCTTGGATTGCGACCTGTGCGTGCTTTTCTTTTTACCACCTTAAATGTACCAAAACCAACCAAGGTAACCGGTTTTCCCTTCTTCAAAGATGCTTTTATGCTATTGATAACAGTTTCCACTGCTTCGGCTGCTTGCTTTTTTGTTATACCAACCTTTGCTACTGCTTCTATCAATTCTCCTTTATTCATCCTGTTTCACCTCCTTTCAATTATTTTTTCATCAATATATCATTGGCTTTTCAACTTGTCAAGTGGCTCCTGCTATTGACTGGTAAAGGTTTTAGAATTATCGTAATTGTATGAGCAAGGAAATACAACGACTTAGCGAACAGGTACAAGAAGAAATCCGCAGTATTCCTTGTACCGGAGGAATTTTGCTTGCTGTATCAGGTGGACCCGATTCAATAGCGCTTGTAAATATAAGCGCTGAGAATTTACAGATAAAAGAAAGAATGCATATTGCTTATATCCACCATGGGCTGCGAAAAAATGCTGACAAAGAGCTTCAGTTTGTAAGAAATCTCGCTAAAAAAATTGGAGTGCCTTTTCATTACAGAAAAATCAGGGTTAAAAAAACTAAAGGAATATCTCTGGAAGAACAGGCGCGCATTAAGAGATATGAAGCCCTTGTAGATATAGCAAGAAAAACAAAATGCAAGGCAATTTTAACAGCCCATACAATGGACGATCAGGTTGAAACAGTATTACTTAATTTCATAACGGGTGCTGGCTTAAAAGGTCTTTGTGGCATGCAAACCGTGTCAGAAATAAATAAAAATGTATTGCTCATAAGACCTTTTCTTTCTATATCAAAAAAGCAAATTCTTTCCTATCTAAAAGAAAAAAATATTAAATTCATGTTGGATGAGAGCAATATTGACACAAAATTCAGAAGGAACTTTATTCGGCATAAAGTTTTACCACTGCTTGAAGAAATTAACCCAGGTGTTAAGAAAAATATTTACAGAACATCGAAGATTCTATCGGATGATTTTGATTTTATCAATTCTGAGGTGGAAAGAACTGTGAAGAAGCTTGTTTCTAAAAACAAACTGTTTTTACAATTTCCTTTAAGAAAATTTTTAAAGATGCATACATGTCTGCAGAGATATTTTATAAGAAAACTGCTTATGGAATTCTGTAATCTCTCATATCCAGCTGATTTTGAAACAATAGAAAAAATCAGGATATCTATTATAGATGGTAAAAAGATTTCTATTGATAAATTCAATATTTCAGTCGTGTGCACAAAAAATGAAGTAAGACTATTAAAAAATGGTATCTTTGAGAAATTGCTTGCTGGTAAAATATTTATAATCAATGTTCCGGGCATTACGGAAATCAATGACCTGAACTGGAAAATTTCAACATCTTACAGGAAATTTTCAAAAAAATTTTTGCACAACAAAAACAGGCTTATTGCATATATAGATGCAGATAGAATAAAGGGTAAACTTGTATTGAAACAACCAGAAAAAAACTGTGTTTTTTCTCCCCTTGGAATGAAGAAAGAAGTAAAATTTAAGAAATACTGGAAAACACATAAAAAACAGATAGAACAATTTGTGGAATTTCCTTTTGTCATTGAAAATAATGGAAATATTGTCTGGGTTGTTGGCGGTCATATTTCGCAGGATTATGCAATATCAAACAAAAGTCGTGTCCTTGAAATATCCGTAACCAAGCATTAGAATATAGCATCTTTTGAAAAGTTGTGATGAATAAGCAAAAAAAGGGGTAAAAAATGCTGTACAGAAAGTTTGGTAATACACCATATCAAGTTTCCATTCTTGGATTTGGTGCAATGAGATTGCCATCACTTCCTGATGGAACGGTTGATTTTGATAGAGCTACAGAATTGATAAGATATGCAATTGAACACGGAGTAAATTTTATTGACTCCCACCATTTCTACCACAATGGCCAGAGTGAAGAAGCCATCGGACGGGCTATTAAAGGATTCCCGAGAGAAAGATTGATTCTTCAGACAAAAATAGGTATGTATAATAACTATACTGATGAACAGTGCTGGCATCTTCTTGAAACGGCATTAAAAAAGATGAATACAGATTATATTGATTTTTATTTAACCCACAGTTTGAACTGGGAATCTTATCTTAAATACAACAAACAATTTTTGAAATTCACGCAAAAAGCGCTTGACCAGAAATTAATACGCTATATAGGATTTTCTGTTCATGACTCTGTTGAAAACATGAAAAAAATTATCAATACCGGTGAATTTTCTACCATGACTGTGCAGTATAATCTTCTTTACAGAGAAAGTGAACAGGCTATAGCAGTTGCAAATGAAAAAGGAATGGGAGTGGTTGTGATGGGTCCTGTGGGTGGTGGAACATTTGGAAACCCAGAAGAAGAGATAACAGAGTGGATAAGTTCCAGGGTTAACAGTACAGCCAGTTTAGCATTGCGTTTTGTACTATCAAATCCGAATGTCCATGTTGCAATCTCCGTAGTGAGTACACTTCAGCAGATAGCTGAAAATATTGAGACAGCAAGTAATTTTATCCCACTGGACAATAAAGATATTAAGAAAATTGATGAAATCGTTCAATCAAGAAAGGCACTTCTTAATCTCTATTGTACGGGTTGCAGGTATTGTATGCCATGTCCGCATGGTGTGAATATTCCAGGAAACTTCCACTGGTATAATGTTGCAAATGTATACGGTGTGAAAAAAAGAGCATTGGAGAAATATTATTCAATGAAACAGGAAGAAAAGGCACACAGCTGTACAGAATGTGGAGAATGCGAACCAAAATGTCCACAAAAGATACCGATAAGAGGAAAACTTAAAGAAGTTGCAAAATACTTTGAAAAAAATGAAATTCAGCCAGGCAAGGATTAAGAGAGTTTTTATTGTAAGGCTGGAAGATAAAGAGAAACTTCCTGATACAATAGAATCTTTTGCAAAAAAATACAAAATACATCGTGGAATCTGCATAATGATTGGTGGAGTAGGTGGTGGAAAACTTGTTTCTGGACCAGAAAAATCAAATGTTTTTCCTGTTAATCCAATTTTAAGAAACATCACTGGAACAAGTGAAATTTTAGGAATTGGAACCATTTTCCCTGACAAAAATAACAACCCGAGACTTCATATGCATGCATCTACAGGAAGAAAAAATAAAACCCTTGTCGGATGTATAAGACCAGGCATAAATGTATGGAAATTTATTGAATTTATTATTCTTGAGATTGTTGATTCGAAAGCGGTTCGCATAAAAGACAATAAGGCGGGCTTTTTAATTCTTGAACCATAATTTATGAGAAAAACATGCATTGTTATTTCATATAACATCTCAATTTCATCAAGCGCTATTAGAGTATTAAAGACCTATCTTGAAAGTGTTTCAGGAAATTTCGTCGATGTAATTTTCAGCGAAAAAGAACTTCCTAAGGATTGCAATCTTATTATTATTGGAAACCCTGAGAGAAACAAAAGAATGGGAAAGTTTTGTGGTGCAAAATCTTTGAGGAATTTAAGAGAAGATGGATATCTCCTTCGAACACTGTCAGAAAAAAACAGATATATTGTACTTATCTGTGGAAAAACGGAAAAAGGTGACAAATACGCAATATATCATTTGATGAGAGAAATCAAAGTATCAGGGAAAAAAATAGCATTTCCACATCTCGATATCCGTATAAACCCTTTTATCAAAACAAGAGAAGTCGTTATGGGAGATGCCTGTCCATGGGACCCATTTTTTTATGAAAATCAAATCAATGTCGATGAAAGAGCCGAAACATATGATACTATTTTCAATTCTGAGGCCTGCTATTTGAACTGTCCAGATAGATTTAGAAAAAAATACGCAATGAAAAAAATTGTTGAAAAGTATTGTATAGAAAATTGGGAAAAAGTGACATTGCTTGATTATATCAACCAGATGGATTCTTTTGGATTCAATTCAATACAGTTTTATGATGAAGCAGAATCATACATGCATAGTGGCTGTCTCGTAAATCGTAGACAGCTTAGAGAAAAAATCATTTCAATGATGGACCAAACAAGAAAAATTGGAAATCGTATTTCATTCACAATCTGGGGCGCATATGCATGGGTGCAGAACAACATAAGAGTTGTCTCTGACTGGGATGATCCCCTATGTGATGAAAAGGTTGTTTTCTCACCCGATTTCCAGATTAAAGATTCAAAGTGCTGGAACAGTGCTGAGGGAAGAAAAAAAATCCAGGCTCACTTAAATTATTTTACTGGATACATAAAATTAGTTGACCATATCATCAGTCATTTCTATGACCCTGGAGGTTGCAATCAGAATGGTTGCACCATTGGCACCTGCGTAAGAATAATGAACTATCAGACAAGAAAATTCAGAAGAGTTAATCCAGACCTTCAGGCAAGTTTTAATCTCTGGCCACTAACTTCAAACCACGAAGGCTTCAGCAAAGATGAGGTTTATTCAAATCTTACAAGAACCTGGTCTAAAACATTTACCTGGTGGAATTTCACAAAGGTTGTTGACCTGCTCGACCCTGATATCATGATAGCAAACAGATGCTTTGATTATGAAATTGCTGAAATGTGTTCAAAATGGAAAAGAAAATATGGACTCTGGACATGGTACACTTCCGATCAGGAAATTACAGCTTCCCTTCATGTTGAAGCAGAGAGATTGGGAAGGGAATTCGGTCAATTACCTGAAGAAGCTGGTTCAATTTTAGAATATGTTTGTGTTCCATCAAACTGTCACGGATTGAATAGTGCGTCTATATACATTGCATCAAGATTGTTGTGGGAACCAAAAAGAAACCCGTTTGAAATATTAAAAGAATTCTGTAATTGTGTATTCGGTCCAAAAATTTCGGATGCAATCTACAGCGGATATTATGCTATTGCAAGGATAAGAAATCGTGATATTAAAGGAGATAGTGCCTTTAATGATGCATATCTTGGCGCAGGAACTCCGGATGTTGAAAAAGATATAGAATTATCAGGCGATGCCCTCTATAAACTCAATAAAATTTCTATAGATTCCTGCTGGATTCCTAAAATCCCTATCGTTATAGATAGAGAAATCATGCTGGAGGACCTCAGAGAACATGTAAAAATGATTCATCAGTATGCAAGATTCAGACAGGCCTATCTAAAACTTTCAAGAAAAGCAAGGATAACAGATTCAGACTGGAAAAAACTTCCTGCTGTTGAAAAGTTCAAAAACACAGGCGGAATGATTGAATGGAGGAAATGGCGGGATATTTTAAATTTAAGCCCTATGAAATAAGTTTGCTCACCATTTCAACCCTTTCAAAATCAGCATTCGGCGGAACATTATCACTCATTCCAAGAATAAAAGAGCGCTTTGTTTTCAACGGAAGAATAACCTCATTGATGTATCTTATAAAATCCTGTTTTGTTCCACCCTCTTTACAGACAAGCACTGATGGAATACCACCCTGAAGCACAACTTTATTATCAAGGATATCAAGTGCTTCTTTTAAGGTAATCCTTGCCATTGGCGCGGTAACTATTGCTTCAACAACATCCAGACCACAACCAGGAACAAGTGGCAGCAGATTTTCAGTTCTTCCGCACCAGTGACCTTCAAAGATTTTTCCTTTTTCTGAAAGTATCTTTTTACACTCCTGATAATAGGGAATTGCATATTCTTTGAAAATCGGTGGAGTTATCATCACCCCATCCATATTGTCACCTGTTGCAATCACATCAGCATATCCATCTGCAAGAATTTTAATTCCCTCAATGTATTTTTTGAAATAAGTGTCTAACAATTCATCAACTTCTTTCCTGTAATCAATCCATAGATAAAATGCATTCACATATCCTGCATCAATCTTTGCAAATTGAATAAAAGGGACAGAAAAACAGCCATTTAGAACAATACCGTCATCGTCTGTCTCTTCAAGTGCTTTTAATGCTGGCTGGTAGTCGGGTTCATAATATGTTGCCTCTGCAATGTATTTCATTATCCTGATGTCATCTATTGTTTTTATGAAATGCTCAGAAAGATGTCTTGTGCGATGCTCTGTTTCTGTTTTTTTATGTATGCATCTGACTGAACCAAGCGGTGTCGTAATTTCAGTTATGGTTGTTTCATCAGTATCTATTTTTTTCGTTTTTATGCTGCTATCACAACTTGCCTTTATTCCTGGCTGCCTGTTCCAGATATAGCCACCAATAGCCCTCACAATATCATTTCTGGTCATTCCCCTATATTTTTCTGGTAGAGTTCCCTCAGCAGTATTAACGTGGAGCCAGTAATCAAAATTCGGTGCCCACACAAGACAATCAACCGTTTCATTTTTCAAAGCCTTTAGAAATCTTTCTCTCTTTGTCATGTTTCACCTTTAATAATTTATGTTACTACAGGTAAAACCATTTTTCCAGATTTTTTATTTTGGTCTCTTTATTATTCCAACATCTATGGACTTGCCAAAATTTCTTGGGGGGGTAAAATCAGGCTGGAAGAAGATTTTACCAATAAAAAAGGTGGAAATATGAAAATTTTTCCTGGGGTATTTCTGCTGATAATAATCTTGATTTTTCCTGTGATGGCAAGTCAATATCAGGAAACATATGAAGGTAAAAATTTTCATATCCTCAATAATCAACAGATAGAAGTATGGATTTTTGGACCCACCAGTATGAGTGCAGAGGGTATGGGGTTAGGGCTGATGGCGCTGGTGCTGCCTGAAAACACCCAGGGTACATACACCTGGAGCATAATACAGGGAGAAAATAAAGCAGAGATAACATGGCAATGGGGTTCATATGTCTATAGAACCAGAGGAAACAAGTGATACAATCCATGATATTGTAGTAGAGCTTGAATTTACTCCCACAGACCCACCAGGAGAGCCAGTATACAGTTATGAATTTCTCACAGTATACGATGTAGAGATAGTCAATGGAGATGCCAGTTATTCAGAGACTCCTGTGGAGACAGAATTTTTTATTGGAGAGACAAAGATATACAGGGCAAAGGTAAAGCCAGCAGATTTTGTTTGTGATATTTGTGAGTGGATATACCCGTGGTGGGGTGAGTGGATAATATTTGAGGTGGAAGGAGAATACTGTTATGTGACAGGATTACTACCTGACTATGGGGTAATATTAGAGGTACATGTATGGAGTTATGATAGTGGGTCAGAGCCAGCAGTAGATGGGGTAACATTTGGGATTTACTCAACAAACATACAGATAAACAACAAAGAAGAGCCACAGGAAGAATCCACAGGGATATACATTAAGAGAGGTCAGATTGTACCGATAAAGATAGGACCCAGCATGTTAGAGATAGGGAGTCCTGAATTTGTGGGAATGCAGGGACCTGGAGAGATACACTTGAAACTGGAAGCAATAGCAGGAGCAGAGAAAGTGTCATTGTGGGAATATGAGCAGACCACAAACACATTCACCCAGAAAGATTTTCCTTACACCTATAGCTGCAGTCCCAGCCAACAGACACCATTTGAATCAAAGACAATGTATCTGAAAGGAGAAGAAACATCAGTGACAATAAAAGACATCATCCTGAGATTGAAGGGATACAAACTCAATCAGCAGGATTCCACAGCGATAGATACAGTTGTTATTACAGTATTTGATATAGACATAATTCTTGCAGGGATGGATGAAGAAACAGAACAGGAAACAGGGCTGTATATACCCTTGAATAATGATGATGACAGTGACACAGTGATAGATAGAGAAGATGGTATAATTGAAGGTGGGGATGATGATGTGAAAGATCTTATTATTTTCTGTGAACCTGTGGACTTACTGGGATTTCTCACATTATCCTGGGGAAGTAATATCAGGTTATGGGAATCCACGAGTAAACAGACCCAGATAACAGGGACAGATTATTCACCAGCAGGATCTCCTCCGATAACAATTTATGTAGAGGGATACAATGTCAGTAATTCCATCAGAGATACATCAATCACACTTTCTTACACTACCCCTGATGAAACATATCATGAGGACACAGCAAAGATAACAGTATACAGGGTAGAATTAAGTACCAGCAAAGATATTGTATGTGCGGGAGGAAAAGATGCAGAGATATGCAAGGCAGAAATCACAGGGACAACGAAACCACCCATAGTAGGGATACAGATAGAATTTGAGATAGTGGGCAATAAAGGTTATGATGGGATAGAAGACAAGACCTATTATGATATAGAAACGGCAGATAGTGGTAGATTTTCCAGTGGCAGGACATATGATAGCGGGATAACAAACGCAGAAGGGAAAGCAATTGTTACCTATATTTCAGGGCAAGATGCATCAAACCCAGAGACACAGTTATATTTTTACCCGATAATCAAGGCAAGCAGTGGAGGTGCAGGATGTGATACAATTGAAATCAGGATAGATCCACCAGAGATATCTCTTGAGATATTTTTGGACCCAGAGACACAGGAATCAGTGGAATATATTATTGCAGATGGAGAAAGCCAGGTGATGAACAGGAAACCATTTTCACCACAATCCTGGCAGATTTTGAAGGGACAAATTCTCAGGACCATGGTTCAATAACGACAGAATCACAGACAGAAGGAGATGGGGTAGCGATATCGACATACACAGCAGGCATAGAGCCAGGATATATTGAGATAGAAGCGATAGATGAGGATGTTAAAATAGCCAATAGGGGCAGCTGGAAAGAAAAATTTCTCAATATATTTGAAGGAAGAAAAAGGGAAAAATTGAAATTGAGGATATGGACAGACATGCCTTACGGTCATTCATATTTGCAGAATTCCTATAGTTTTCTTGGTTCAGGTAGACTTGAATGGGTACCTTACAAATTTTCCAATTGTAGAATCAATGAATTCAATGTTGAAGATACCATATCCGGAGGGAGTACTCATGAAGCAGGTCACTATTATTCAAACAGTGATGTCCGAGTATACTCGCAGACAATAGAAAATAATTACCCGGACAGAAGGGAAGAAAGGCTGGGTTATACTGCTGCTCATGAAATTGGACATGGACTGGTTCGATATGGACATTTGCCGGTTCCTTTCAATAATCATTTGAACTGCTTGATGAATGTTTATGTTACATCTCTACCAGAAAACTGTCAGGCTTTCTGTACAGGAGATGGTTCCAAGAAATGTCAGCAATATATAAAAATAAAACTGGGGAATAATAAATAGATGATAAGCGTGGTCAAGAAGAATATTAAAGTTCTAATTTGTTTATTTCTTTTTTTGTTCTGGCAACCATGGTTAACGATAATAGGGCATGACATTTTGGCGCAGGTGTCCTCGTCGGAAGAAGTTGAAAGAAAAATCTTACGATATATGCAGGAATTTCTTTCTGAGGATCCCACTGGTACAAAGCAAGCAGCAGCGGAAAGGAAAATAATTGATGAATTTGGTCTTAGTGCATTACCGACACTGCTGACAGGATTACTGGTTGATAATGAAAAGATGACGTACTATTCTCTTCGTACGATAACCGAATTAATTTACAAGAGGATAAAACTTGAAGGGGAAAAAATAGGGAAGTTTGATGTGGCAGAACTTTCATTATCACAGAAAGAAAAGGAAACATTAGAAAGAATCTACAAGAAGATACCAGATCTTTTGAGTTCACCCTCTGGAAGGGTTAGAGCCCAGATTGCTATTGCTCTATCAACCTTTGGGAGGCAGGATGCTGTAAGGACCATAGAGAAACTTTTGAATGATCCGGATCCTGAGGTACGATATCGAGCATTTTTCGCACTTAAATTACTCGGTCACACCCAATATAATTTTTTCAAGGTCATGGTCGGAGAAGAACCAAGCACACCGGAAGACTACGGGAAGTTTCTTAGTTATATTACTCCATGGGGATTAGAAATACAGGCAGCAGAGGAATTGAAAAAACAGGGCAAAAAGGCGGTTCCTTTTCTTATAAAACTTGCCTCTTGCGATAAAGGTCCTGCCAGGCAGCGGGCGATAAGTTTATTGGGTAAGATGAAGGCAGAGGAAGCGATACCGGTATTTGAAAACTATTTGAAGGAAGAAACGAGAGATGAGACGATGTATTCGATACAATATAGCTGTATAGGAGCACTTTTTGATATAGATACAGACAAATCGATAAGAGCGATAGAAGAATATGGGCTAAAACATAAAAACCCAAAGATAAGATATTTCACAGCAAAGACAATATACCAAGTGATTAATCCGGTAGTTAGTGAAGAGAGAGGCAGATACCCATTGTTTGACAGATACAGTAAGAGATTACAGGAGGAAGCAAAGAGGGTATTAGTAGAGATGTTGAAACAAGTAGATGCTGATAAGAAATTAGAGATAGGGATATTGTTTATAAGGAACAAAGAGAAAGATGGGGTAGAGATACTGATAGAGATGTTGAATGAAAAAAGATGTTTAAGTGTTGCGAAGGACTGGCTGGAAGAGATGACAGGGCAGAATTTTGGGCAATTGCCGCAGGTAGTGAGCAAGAAGATGCTGGAGACATATATCAACAGATGGAAGACATGGTGGGAGAAAAATAAAGATACATTCCAGTTCCCTGAAAACAGACAATAAACCAGGCATCATCAATTCCTTCACAAATACCTTCAAAATTTCTCTGATCAAATTACGAAATGCCCACTTTTTAGATGTCGCATTTTTGACTGTTATCAAAAAATGTGTTAGTATTAGTTCACTATGGGAAGAAAAAAACAGGGTAATGGAAGGGATTCTAATCCCAAAAGGCGAGGAGTAAAGGTTTTTGAGGGTCAGATAGTGAAAGCGGGTAATATTATTGTCCGGCAAAAGGGGACACATTTTGTACCCGGTCCTGGAACATATATTGGTTCTGACTGCACAATTCATGCTTCAAGAGAAGGAATGGTTGTTTTTGGCACCAGTAAAGGGAAAAAATTAGTGAGTGTCATAAGTCCCAATCCTTCATGATATCCACTGGTTTTGAGTGCGTTTGTGTTGAAAAACTTAAAAAAAATTCTGAAAACCCCTCAAGGTTAGAAAGGCTATTTTTGTCTTCTGAGATTGCATATTGCAATAAATATAAAGAAAAACATGTTCATCTTGCTGGAATTCTTGCAGCAAAGCTTGCATTTATAAAAGCGTCTTCTTCTTTTGAAATTCCATTAAAGAAAATCGAGGTGAAACACGATAAATCTGGTAAACCTGTCATTTTATCAAATAGCAAAAAGTTGAAAAATTATTCAATTTCTGTTTCAATATCCCACACAAAATCAATGGCTGTTGCGCTTTGCGTGATATCAAAAAATGGAAAAATTTATTCTTCCCGCAAGAAAAAAAGATAGCCATAAAGGTACATACGGTCATCTTTTTGTGATAGGAGGCTCACCTGGATTAACCGGCGCAGTGTGCCTTGCATCAATGGCAGCATTGAGAACAGGTTGTGGCCTCGTTACTGCAGGAATTCCAGAGTCCCTCAATGATATTTTTGAAATCAAACTTACTGAAGTGATGACAAAACCTCTTTCTGAGACAGGAAGAAGGACAATAAGTCCACTTGCACTTGAAAACTGCCTTTCTTTCATTGAAAAGGTTGACGGAATTGTAATAGGACCTGGCATTTCAACTGAAGCCGGTACAGAACTTTTTTTCAAAACGCTCCTACCAGATATTCAAAAGCCGGTTGTTATTGACGCTGACGGTCTTAAATTACTCGCAAAAAATCTGGATATTCTCCACAGCAATGAGAAAAAAATTATTCTCACTCCTCATCCAGGGGAGATGTCATATCTGACGGGTTTATCAATCCCTGAAATCCAGGCAAACAGAAAAAAAATTGCTGCTGAATTTGCAAAAAAATTTAATCTGATAGTTGTGCTTAAAGGATATAAAACAGTTGTCACTGATGGAAAAAAAATCTATATAAATGCAACCGGAAATCCTGGTATGGCAACAGCAGGAAGTGGAGATGTTCTTTCCGGAATTATTGGTGGTCTTTTAGTCCAGGGATTTTCATTGTGGGAAAGTGCCACTTTGGGAGTTTATCTTCATGGGCTTGCAGGAGACATGGCAGCAAAAGAAATTGGTGAGTATTCACTGATTGCAGGAGATATTATTGATTTTTTGCCACAGGCAATAAAAAAAATTGAGAAAAAAAGATAAATCTACCAAGGGGGAAAAATGGGTATGTTTGAAAATGCCAGATGGATATGGGCAAATGTTCCAGACAAGGAATTTTTCCAAATCTCTTATTTCAGAAAGAAATTTTTTACTCAAAAGCAAACCAGCGCACTGGTACACTGTTGTGCTGATTCAAAATACTTCTTGTGGGTTAATGGAAAATACATTGGCTTTGGTCCTGCGAGAGGAAAGGCACAAAATCCCTATTTTGACACACATAAGATACTTCTTCAGAAAGGTGAAAATGTTATTGCGTTTCTGGTACAGCACTACTTTAAACCATCAAATCTGTATGAGTCAGTTGAACCAGGACTGATATGCGCGGTAGAGACAGAAGGAAAAGTTCTGCTTACCTCCGACTCAACCTGGAAGGCAAAGGAATCACAGGCATACAGCCCAATTTCCGGTATTTTCTATCCTGAATGCTTTGATGCAAGAGAACAAGATGAAAACTGGTATATGCCAGAGTTTGATGATGAACAATGGGGAAATGCCATTGAGAAAATCCAGACCAACCTTGCACCAGCAGAAAAACTGATACCAAGACCAATACCTTTAATAAAAGAAAAGCAAATAGTTCCAGAGAAAATTCTGCGATTGTACAAATGCCAGATTGAAAATCCGGATGATTTTCTTGACAAAGAAAAAATTGCTGAAACACTTTGGTATGCAAAAATTATCAGTGAGAAAGTAGAGACCTCTCCTGATATTAAAGTTCCCTGCAAATGGAAGAAGTTCTCTTTGCAAATTGAACCAAAAACAGCAGTTTGTTTTATTGTTGATTTTGGTTTTGAAACACTTGCGTTTATTGAATTCTGTCTTCATGGTGTTTCAGGAACTACTGTAGATTTCGCTCACAGCGAGTGCCTCTGGAATAACATTGTACCCACTTTATGGCAATCTCCATCTTTAAAACAGGCTCAGAGAATAATCTTACGGGAAGGAAAAACATTCCACAAAACAAACCAGCCTCGCGGTTTCAGATACATGGTTGTAAGGATATTTAATCCATTGGAAAAGACAGTAAATGTAGCCGTAGAAGGTATTAGGGCTTATGAAGCGATTTACCCTGTGAAAAAACATGGGAGTTTTGAGTGTTCAGATCAACTGCTGAACCAGATTTACAGCTTATCAGCCAGAACAGTGAACCTCTGCATGGAAGATTCGTACACTGATTGTCCATGGAGGGAACGTTCTCAATGGGTAGGAGATGCACAACCAGAATGTCTTTTCAATTATTATTGTTTCGGGGCATATGATATTTCAAAGAAGGCCATACTTGAATTTACCTCTGGTAACACTGAAGAGGGCTGGGTTCCAGGGGTTTGTCCTGGTCACAGTAAACACAATCTTCCAACCTGGGGAATGAGAATACCTGTAATTGTGTGGGATTATTATCTTTTTACAGGTGACATTGAGACATTAAAAAAGGCATATGAAGGTGTCACAAAGCAGATGGAATGGTTATTGAAACATACAGATAAAGATGGTTTGTTTAACTTAACTGTGGGATGGAACTTTGTTGACTGGACACGCCTTGATGATAGATATGCAGATGGTGCTGTACAGGGCTGGTTTTATGAATCTTTGATATGTGCTGAAAAAATTGCAAAGACAACAGGAGATATTGGGGCTGCCAGGAGATATAAAGATCATGCACAGCTTGTAAAAAAAAGCATCTTAAAATATTACTGGTGCAAAGAAAAAAAGGCATTCAAAAAATATAGAAAAAACAGTCCTGTTAAACCTGCTGATGTGTCTGAAAATATTATAGGGCAGCACGAAAATGTTCTTTTTCCTCTACTGGGTATAGGTACAAACAATCAAAAAAAGCTTGCGCTGCAATCGATTTGTGGAAAAATGGGAATTTATTTACCAAACATCGGTGATTATCAGAGTGCCTTTGTTCCTGAACATCGTGGAAATTACATTGGCGAAGAAATTATAAAAATTGGCAGTCCTTTCTGGTCTTTTTATGCGCTGCTGTCTCTGTGTAAAGAAAAGAAATACGCTGAAGCAATCAGTTATATCCGTTTTTGCTGGGGAATGATGCTTGAATTCGGTGCAACAAGCTGCTGGGAAATGTGGGATAGACATACATCTTTATGCCATGGCTGGAGCGGGGCGCCAGCAATGATTTTACCTGCATATGTCCTTGGAATAAAGGTCATTGAACCTGGTTTTAATAGGTTTCTGATTGAGCCAGTACTTTTTGACCTTGCCTGGGCGCAAGGAAAGGTTCCAACCCCAAAAGGGATAATTTCAGTTTCCTGGAATCTCACTGAAAAAAATTCATTTGAAATATCCATTGAAATACCCGATGGTCTTACTGGAATATTTGTAGTACCAGAAGGTTTTGTGCCACGGAAAAACATTGTACTGAAATCAGGTAACTACAATTTTTCTTTCAAAAGGAGAAAAAGGTGACAGACAGGGAAAGAGTCCAGAACATTTTACATTACCAAAATTATGATAGAATGCCACTTGTGCACTTTGGCTTCTGGAATGAAACACTATGTTTATGGGCACAAAAAGGCTATATACCAAAAGACCTGGCTGAAAATTGGGCGGATGGAAATGATAATGATTTTGCAATCTCAAAAATTATTGGCTTTGATTTTAACTGGTATAATGTTTTCAAGCCAATGCTTGGGCTTTGTCCTGCCTTTGAATCAAAGGTAGTTGAAGAACTTCCGGACGGCACAAAAAAAATCCTCAATGCCGAAGGAGTTATTACATTACATAAACCAGGCGCTGGCTCAATCCCTGCTGATATTGATCATCTATTAAAAGATAGAAAATCGTGGAAGGAACTTTATCTGCCAAAATTGCAGTGGTTCCCAGACAGGGTGTTTAAGGCAAAAGTTGTAACAAGGGATAAGGTCTATGTGTTTGAAGAAGGTGGGCTTGATTTCCTGCGGAAAAATGAAAGGGATTATCCGTACGGGCTATTTTGTGGAAGTTTGTATGGATGGGTAAGAAACTGGTTGACAATGGAAGGTGCCTGTTATCTCCTTGTTGATGATGAATCTTTGTTTGATGAAATTATAGAAACAAATGCAGAAATCTGTTATCAGGCAGTAAAAACAACACTTGAAACGGGTGCAAGATTTGACTTTGGTCATTTCTGGGAAGATATCTGTTTCAAAAGCGGTCCCCTGATCTCGCCACAGGTCTTCAAAAAAAAGATAGGTCCTCACTACAGAAGGATATGTGACCTTTTGAATAAATATGGCATAGATATTGTTAGTGTTGATTGCGATGGTAATATTGATGCACTTGTGCCAATATGGCTTGAAAACGGTGTTAATACAATGTTTCCAATAGAGGTTGGAACATGGAATGGAAATATCAAGCCATGGAGAGAAAAATATGGGAAAGACCTGCGCGGGGTAGGCGGGATGAACAAGGTTGTTTTTTCAAAGGATAAAAATGCTGTTGACAATGAAATAAAACGGCTGCTTGAACTTGTTGAGCTTGGTGGTTATATTCCATGTATTGACCACAGGATACCTCCTGATGCAAAATGGGAATTGGTTTTGTATTATTGCCAGAAAATGAGAGAACTTCTCGGTTAGCCAGAAGAAACCATGAAATCAAAAGATTTTCTTGCTGGATGGGAACAGGTTGATATAACACCTGAAGAACCTGTTTGTCTTTGCGGACAGTTTCACGCAAGGATTTCTGAAGGAATAAAAGACCCAATCACCGCAACAGTCGTATTTTTTGAATCAAAAACAGATGAAAAAACATCCATTGCTGTTATGATAAGCTGCGATCTTGTTGCAATTCCAGAAGAATTCAGAAAAGCCATAGTGAAAAAAGCAACCAGATTGATACCGGATCTCAGGGAAGAAGAAATTATAATAAGCGCAACACATACGCATACTGCACCTGAGGTGGGTGAGGATATTCTGCGGGGAACCAGGGGTATGACGATAAAAGATATTTATGGCGTGGAATTACCTGTAATGAAAATTTCAAACTATATTGATTTTGCATCCACAAAAATTGCCGGTGGTATAAAAAGTGCCTGGGAGAAAAGAGGGAAAAGTGGCATTGGCTATGGACAGGGTTTTGCTGTGGTTGGTTTTAACAGGCGCGTCGCATATTATGATGGCCATGCAAAAATGTATGGAAATACCAGTGATAAAAATTTCAGCCACATTGAGGGATATGAAGACCATACTTTGAATATCATGTGTACATTTGACCCAGACAAAAAATTGACTGGATTGGTAATTAATATTTCCTGTCCATCTCAGGTTGATGAGCAACTGTTTTTAATAAGTGCTGACTTCTGGCACCAGGTCAGACAGGAAATAAAAAGAAGGCTTGGCAATGAAATTTTTGTTCTCGGGCAATGCAGCGCAGCAGGAGATATATCACCACATGTTCTGCTATGTAAACAAACCCATCAGAGGATGTTGAGACTTTCAGAAAGAGACGAGAGGCAGGATATCGCAATAAGAATTGCTGATGGACTTTTAAGAATCCTGCCTGATATTGAAAAAGAAATTAATTATCAGCCTGAATTTGACATGACACATAAAAAAATCTTTTTATCCCCGTACAAAGTGGAGCAACAGGATATAAAAGAGTTTTCTGAAGAAGCAAAGAAATTTTATAAACAATACCTGTTATTGAAAAAAGAGATAGAGGAAAATCCAGAAAAGAAAAGACAGGCACGATGGTATGTTGACATTACCAGCAATTTCAGAAGATATAGATGGTACAACGCATGTATAGAAAGGGCAAAAAAAATCAGCAAAAATCCGAAAATTCCTGTTGATATTTATGTTTTAAGGATAGGTGATATTGTTTTTGCTCCAAATCCTTTTGAACTCTATCTTGATTATGGAATAAGAATAAAAGCACAAAGTGCTGCAACTCAGACATTTATTGTTCAACTTGCAGGTGGTGGGACATATCTTCCGACCCAGCGTGCAGTAAAAGGTCGCAGTTACGGTGCAATAGGACCTTCATGTCTTGTCGGGCCTGAGGGTGGCAAAGAATTTGTTGAAAAAACACTTGAAATGATAAACAACTTATGGAGTGAGAAATGATAAACATAGGTATTGTAGGCGCAGGAAACAGGGGAATAAGATGTTATGGGATTTACATTTTGAAAGAAAAGAAAGATGTTGCCAGGATAACTGCTATTTCAGACCCTGACAGAAAGAGATTAGAAGTAGGGAAAAAGGTTCTGTCCCTTGATGAGAATGCAATTTTTACTGATACTGAGGAAATGCTGAAGAAAGCCCCTCTTGATGCAGTTATCATCACAAGTCCTGACTATACCCATAAAGATATTGCAATCTCTGCGTTCAATAAAGGGCTTGATGTCCTTTGTGAAAAACCACTTGCTTTGACTGTTGAAGATTGTGATGCCATACTTGATGCGCAAAAAAAGGCTGAAAAAATTCTGTGTGTTGGCTTTGTCTTGAGATACAACAATTTCTATAAAAAAATGTATGATATTGTCAATGTTGAGAAAAAAATTGGAAAGGTTATTGTGGCAGGTGCAATTGATTCTGTTTCAACAGGTTCTCAGTATTTTTTTCACGGCTGGTGGAGGTTGAGAAAAAACAGTGGCGGACTTCTGGTCCAGAAAGCAACTCATTCTGTGGATATCCTTAACTGGATTGTCAATAGCAGGGCTGAAAGCGTCTATGGTGCTGGTGGACTTGCAGTTTTTGGAGGAAATCAACCTGATACAAAGAGATGTTCAAGTTGTGAGATAAAAAATACATGTCCTGAAGCCCTTGTCAGCGGTATTCAATGGGATTATGGAGAAGAAAACATTGTAATGGAAGTCGAAGACAAATGTGTATTTGCAAAGGAAATAGATGTTTATGACCATGAGGTTTTGACCATAAATTATGAAAACAAAACAAGGGCTTTTTTTGTTGAAAGTCAGTTCACACCTGACTATAAGAGGGAATTCTGGTTCATTGGAGATAAAGGAAGAATGTATGGAATAGACCCATATATTGTTTCTGAGAAAGACAGAAAAAAACCATACATTGAAATTGTTTACAGACACACAAGGAAAAAGGAAGTGATAGATGTTAAGCTTGAGCCAGGTGGTCATGGTGGTGGAGACCCAGGCTTGATTGAAGACTTTATCCACTGCTGTATAACAAGGAAAAACCCACTCGCTGATGGAATTGCAGGAAGGGAAAGTATTGCCATCTGTGCTGGTGGAGAAAAATCCATAGAGACAGGAAAGATTACCAATCTGCGATAGGAAATGAACCCCTTTATGAAGATATCTCAAGTAATGAGACTGGCTTATAAGAAACACATTCTTATTCCAGCATTCAATGTTGCATATCTTCCTATGTTAAAACCAATTTCAGATGCACTCTCAGAGTGTAACACCATTGGCATCATAGAAGTTTCAAGACCAGACATAATGAATTTTGGCGCAAAAAGTATTGAGGCGGTCGCAGCGGAATATGAAAAATTTGCCAACGAGAAGTTCTGCTTTCTTCATCTTGACCATGTTCCTGTGATTGATGAAAATTTCACAGATGTTGACTGGGAACAATGGATAAAAAATGGTATTGAACTGGGCTATGATTCTGTGATGATTGATGGCTCTCGGCTTTCCTTTGAAGAAAACATAAGGATTACTGCGACTGTTGTTGAAATGGCTCATAGAAACGGTGTATGCGTTGAAGCAGAACTTGGTTCTGTTCTTGGACATGAAAATAAAAAACTTCCACCCTATGAAGAAATTTTTGAAAAAAAGATTGGTTTTACTCAACCTGAAGAAGCAAAGATTTTTGTTGAAAAAACAAATGTTGACTGGCTGTCAGTATCTGTGGGCTCAATTCATGGTGCAATCTCAGGTGCAGCAAAAAACCAGAAAAAGATCTGTGCAAGGATTGACATAAAGCATCTTGCAGAAATAAATCAAAAGACCAGTATCCCTCTTGTACTTCACGGTGGTTCAGGGATACAGGTTGATTGTATTAAAGAAGCCATCAAAAATGGCATTACAAAAATCAATATTGGAACAGAAATAAGGCAGGCGTATGAACAGGTAATGGAATCGGATCAAAAAATTGCAGAAAAAATGGTGAAAAAAGCTGTGATGGGCATCATTGATTCATACCAGATTTACAATTCTGCGGACGTACTTTTGACGTAATTTGCTATCTTTTTAAACTCTGACAGAGTTTCCTTATAAAAAATTTTCCAGCCCTCGCAAAGCACACTTTTTTCTCTCTGCGATGGGTTTTTTGATATCCTGTGTTTCTGGCAATCCCCTGCGCATAATTTCAAAAATTCACATCTATCACAATCAGGATGCCACAGAGATTTTTTAATTCCAAAATTTCTGTATGTTCCTGAATTTAATAAGTCAGACCATTCATTTTTAAGGATATTACCAAGCAGAGTTTTATCGCTTACAAAAAAATCACAGGGAAAAACATCCCCATTGTGTTCAATCACAAAATACTGGCAACAATTATTTCCCATCTGACAGATACCCGCTGGCCTGTTCATAAGTGTAAGTATTATTGAATCAAAAAGTCTTACAGAAACCCTTTTCCCGTCTTTAATCCAGGCATTGAATAACTGGCATAAAAATAATCCCCATTCTTTTCCTTCTATGGTCCATGGCAATCTTTTTCCTTTCTTGTCATATTCAACGCAGGGTATGTATTGATGATAGAAGGAACCAATGTCAATCATGAATCTATAAACTTCTCCTGCTTTTCCTTTATGAGCGGAAGTAATAACTGTCAGAGTATTGAAAGCAACATCAAAGTTTTGCAATTTCTTGACAGCCTTCAGCACCTTCTTGAAAGCATTTTCTCCACCTGGAATAATTCTAAATCTATTATGGATTTCTTCGGGGCCATCAATACTTATGCCAATGAGAAAATTTGTCTCTGCAAGAAAACCTGACCACTCTTCGTCTACAAGATATCCATTTGTCTGCAATCCATTGCCTATGACAGAACCCTGTGAGGCAAACCTTTTTTGAAAATCAACTGCCTTTTTATAAAAGTCCAACCCCATCAATAAAGGCTCTCCACCCTGCCAGGAAAAGATATATTGCGACTGGTGTGTTTTCATATACTTTTCAACAAGTGTTTCAAGAACCTGTAAACTCATTCTTCTATGAGGTGTGTCTCTGTAAAGGGGCAAACTTTTATAAAAACAATAAAAACAATCAGAATTACAATCAGAAGAAGCTGGCTTGATAAGTAAGGAAAATTGTTTCATAATACTGTATTATACAACGACGAGGTAGAATGAAAAAAAGGCCCAATATACTTTTTATCACAAGCGATCAGCAACACTACAATACCCTTGGTTGCACAAATCCTGAGGTTAAAACACCCTCGCTGGACAAACTGGCTTCCCAGGGAATAAGGTTTACCCGTGCCTATTGCACAAATCCCACATGCACTCCTTCAAGAGCATCATTGATTACCGGTAAGTATCCTGGTCAGCACGGAGCATGGTCTTTAGGAACAAAACTACCTGAATCAGAACCAACTCTTGGTCAATATCTTTCTGATTCTGGATACAGAACAACACTTATAGGAAAAGCACACTTTCAACCACTGAAGGATACACCACAGTTTCCTTCAATAGAATCAAATCCATTCATGCAAAACCTTGAATTCTGGAGAAAATTCCATGGTCCTTTCTACGGGTTCCAGAGGGTGGAACTGGCAAGAAATCATACTGATGAATATCATGTCGGTCAGCACTACGCAATCTGGATGGAAAAAAAAGGATTTAAAGAGTGGAAAAATTATTTCAGGGCACCTGCGGGTAATGTAAAACATCAACAGAGATGGCACTGGAATTTGCCTGAAAAATATCACTATGATACATGGATTGCAGAAAGAACAATTAAATTCTTAAGGCAGTATCATAAAAAGAATGAAAATTTTTTCTTATGGGCAAGTTTTCCAGACCCACATCCACCATACCTTGTTCCATCACCATGGGACAAAATGTATGATCCTGAAAAACTGATAGTTCCAGAGATAAAACCAGGCGAGCATGAAAAAAATCCGCCACACTTTCAATTGACACAACAACAAAGACCTGACTTTACTCCCTGGCGAGAATCTGGAATGGGAATTCATGGTTTTCATACACATCTTCATTTAATCAAGACCCTGAGAAAGGATACTGCTGTCTACTATGGAATGATAAGCATGATGGACAAATATATTGGTTTTATCATAGATGAGCTTGATAACCTCGGTCTTTCTGAAGATACCATAGTGATTTTTACAACAGACCATGGTCATCTATTGGGTCAGCATGGCCTTGCCGCAAAAGGTGCTTTCCATTACGAAGATCTGTTGCGTGTCCCCTTCATTGTCAGATGGCCAGGCCATTTCCCTGAAAACAGAATTTCGGATAGTTTAATTTCATTTGTTGATTTTGCGCCCACTATTCTTTCTTTATGCGGTCTGAATATTCCAGGAACAATGTCTGGCATTGACCAGAGTGATGTTTTTTACGGAAAAAAGGAAAATATCAGAAGCTGGGTTCTTGTTGAAAACAGACACGAACCAACAACCATTTTTCTAAAAACATATATTGAGAAAAGATACAAAATTACTGTTTATTACCGCAGGCCCTACGGTGAACTCTTTGATCTTGACAATGACCCGGATGAATATAATAATTTATGGAACGAGCCTGAATATAGAGAACTAAGAAATGAATTGATTAACAGGCTTCTTTTTGCAGAGTGGGAGAAAGAGCCACTATGGATGCCAAGGGTATGGGGCGCGTAATAAAAAAAGGGTTCACCCTGATAGAACTCTTAATTGTTTTTATTATTGTCGGTTTGCTCGCTTCAATAGCAATACCAATATACAGGGCAAATATTAAAAAGGTTGCTTCTTCAGAAGGTGTTGCCCTGCTTGGAACAATTTTAACTGCACAAAAAGCATACTTTGCTGAACATGGCAGATATACCACAGAAGAAGAGGCCATTGGTATAGAAATGGCAGGAAATAAGTACTTCAGAGACTTTGTTCTGGTGCAGGGAGATGAACATGGCTTTAAAGCCATTACCTCAGGAACAGGTCTTTGCGAGGGTATACAGGTAATAATGGAGTTCACAAATACTGCAGGGGCTACAATCTCATATACTGGACTTTAGTCTATCCTATGAAAAAAATATTTTTCACAGTAACTCTCATATTGAACTCTTATTTAGCACTTTGCCTGCCAGCCAGGATATTGTTTGACTTTGAAGAAAATACAAATGGATGGAACATTCTTGAAGGTCTTTCGGCGCAGGCAACTGTTGAACAGAGTAAGGATAATTTCACACAGGGAAATGGGTCTCTGAAATTTTCTGCGCAATTTCCAGGCGAAGCAGGAATTAAAGTAAATATAAATGAAAACTGGACAACCTATCAATCTTTAAGTTTTGATATGGTGGTGGTTGAAACCCCTGTTTCACAGATAAAATTTTTCATGTATCTTAAAGACAAGGAATGGTTGTGGTATCAGACAAAAGAACAATACGTTAAATATGGTACAACAAAAGTTTTAATCAATATTTCAGGTTCAAGCCTTGACCTTGTTCCAGGTGGACATAAAAAGCCATGGAACCAATACAGTGGTGAACAGGTCAGAGAAATTGGGATAAAATTTTTATGCAATGAGAAACAGAATTTTACAGTGTACATAGACAATTTCAAACTATCTCCTGTCCTTTTTTCTTCTTTGAAAGTTAACAAAACAGAGGTACCTCTTTATGAAAAATTTGAAATTTCATTTAAGACCCCTCTGTATTTTCAAAACCCCTTTGATCCTGATTGCATAGCAATAGACTGTTATTTTACATCTCCATCCGGAAAACAGATAATCGTTCCTAGTTTTTTTTACCAGGATTTTTATTTTGCTGGACCCGGCACAAAAGGACAGGATAACTTACAGCCCCAGGGATATCCTGAATGGAAGATACGTTTTGCGCCAACAGAAACAGGTACATATAAATACAAAATCGTTGCGACAATAAACAGTGGAGAAGAAACAGTTTCAACCCAGCTTATGAGTTTTAAGGCAATACCTGGTTCAAAACTCGGATTTGTAAGGGTGAGCAAAAAGGATAATCGTTATTTTGAATTTGATAATGGGGTATTTTTTTATCCCATTGGACACAATATCAGGTCTCTCAATGACAACAGATACTCGCAACTTTTCAATCGGCCTCTTGCCGCTCAAAGTGGAACAATTAATTTTGAAACCTGGATTGTTGACATGAAAAATAATAGAGAAAATTTCTTTGAAACATGGATGGCTGCCTGGTGGCTTGCCATAGAATGGAAAAAAGGTTATGGATTTTATGAAGGTCTGGGAAGGTATGAACTGCGAAATGCCTGGAAGCTTGACTGGATACTGGAACTCGCAGAGAAGAGTGGTATTTACATCCAGCTACTCATTATAAATCATGGTTCTGTTAGTACATTTTGCGACCAGGAATGGCAGGACAGCCCATACAATATAAAAAATGGTGGCTTTCTCAACTCTCCGGAAGAATTTTTTACAGATGAGCGAGCGAAAACTCTTTTCAAGAAAAGGCTCAGGTATATCATAGCACGATGGTCGTACAGTCCGAATATTTTCTCCTGGGAATTGGTTAATGAGATGAATCTGATTGGTTCAAGCAGAGATTTTTATAGAACTCCTGTCTTAGCACAATGGTATGCTGAAATGGGAGATTATCTTGCACAGATAGACCCTAATAGACACATGATAACAGGCCATTACACAATTCTCTATGACAGCGATGTTTTCAAACTTTCACAAGTGGACTATGTTTTGACAAACGCCTATTATGATGTAAGAGGTGGGAATATCGTCGACACTTTGAAAAATATTGTAAATTTTAATGCAAGGTTCAACAAACCCCATTTTGTTTCAGAATATGGTGGAAACTGGAATGCAGGACCAGAAGCACTTATTGAGGCAGACCTTCACAATGGTATATGGGCAGGTGCACATCTTCCTTTTGCAGCAGTACCACTTTTCTGGTGGCATAATTTCATAGAAGATAAAAACCTATACTACCATTATAAGGCGCTCGCGCAATACCTCGGGGATATTGATAGGGTTAAAGAAAACTTTGAACCAAAAACCATTGCCATATCCGGAGAAAATACTGAAAAGATAAAATCCTTATGTCTTGCAAACCAGGAAAAAGCAATTGTCTGGATTTATGGACAGGATAGACTCAAAAGGCCACCAGCAGAAAACGATGGTCCCTTGACAAAAAATAATCAGTGCACAATTGAGGGTTTAACTCAGGGTGATTATATGATAGAATTCTGGGATACATACTCAGGGAAGATTATGGATAAGAAAAAGAAACAAAACATTGATAAACTGAGTTTTCAGTTGCCTGAAATCAATAGAGATTTTGCCATTAAAATATATAAACTATCTCAAACATAAGGAAGAGAACATGAAAAAGATTTATTATCTGTTTGATGAAAATTATCCTGTATCCTGTCTGGCAAAAACCGAACTTGAACAAATTTTTTTAAAGGATGGCAGGTTTTCTATCCAAAGTGGTACGGATGTTTTTTCAAAAAATTATGACGCAGTAATTATCTTTAAAAAAAATCCCTCTCCACAGGAAGAAAGAAAACTCGAGACATATATTGATGCCGGTGGAAATGTACTTTTTATAAGTAAGTCAATACAGTCAGACCTTGCAAAAAAATTGTGTAAAATCAGAGTGGGAAAAGAGACAGGAATTCAGCAATTTAATGTTTTTATTGAAAAGGTTGACCATTATATAACCCAGAGATTTCCTTCAGAATTTCAACTGACAGATAATCTGATGGAAACAGATTGCTCAGAATTTGATGCTTTTTTTTCAACATTGATTGGCAGAAAAAAAATGCCAGTTGTTTTTACGAAAGATTATGGAAAAGGAAAGGTCTCTGGTATTCTTGCGGGCGATACCGCGCAAACCTGGAAGGATTTTAATTTCAGGAAGATTGTTGTCAGAACAGTTGCATGGATGCTTGGAGAAAAACAAAAGGAAAAGATTATCAATTGTGGGTTGGTTGGCTACGGACCCATGTTTGGAATGGGAAAAGGCCATGGCAATGCAATCAATTCCACCCCTGGCATGAAAACCATTGCGGTCTGTGATACAAATCCTGAAAGGGTTGAGGCAGCAAAACAGGAAATGCCTGGACTTGCTGGATATTTCACAAACCTTGAGGAAATGTTGAAATTGAAAGAGATGGACCTTATAGTGGGTATTGTTCCGCATGATGTTCATTATGATGTTGTCATGAAAGGACTTGAACATGGAAAGCATGTCATTATTGAAAAACCTTTCTGTATTACTGTGGATGAAGCCAACAAAATGATTGAAGCAGCACAAAAGAAAAAACTGATGTTAAGTGTTTTTCATAATAGACGCTGGGATGGAGATTATGTTGTATTAAAAAATCTTATTGAATCAGGCCTAATCGGTGATATCTTCCATATCGAGTGTTTCATTGGCAATTATAAACATCCAGGATACTGGTGGCGTTCGGATAAAAAGACAAGTGGCGGTGTGATGCATGACTGGGGAGCACACTTCATTGACTGGATTTTGAACCTTGTCCCTTCTAAAATAATAAGCATTTATGGTGATTTCCAGAAAAGATTATGGTTTTCAGTGACAAACCAGGACCATGGACACGCAATAATAAAGTTTGAAAATGGAGTACTTGCTGATTTTATTATCTCTTCCATTGCTGCAATAAATAAACCAAAATGGAAAATTTTTGGAACAAAAGGAGCAATTGAAGTCAATTGGGAGTCAGCTGACAGAATAAACTATGTAAGTTTTGTTTCAGGTATCAGATGTGAGGGGTTTGTTAGGTCCCAGCAATCTACTGGCTGGGTTGAGTACTATAGAAATATTGCAGACCATCTTTTGATGGGTGAAGAACTTATCTGCAAACCAGAGCAATCTCGCAGAGTTATAGGTATCATTGAAGCAGCAGAAAAAGCATCAAAAGAAAACAGAGTGATAGAGCCATTTGAGAATTGTGAATAAAAATGAATAAAAAAATAACTCTTGCTGGCGCTGCCGAAGTTGATATCACGCCACATGCTGGCACCCTGCTTGCCGGATCTTTGAAGCCAAGGGTTTCCATTGGCGTTGAAGATCCTTTGTATGTGAAAGCAATATCCATTGAATCTAATGGAGAAAAGCTTGTTTATGTCATCTTTGACCTTATTGCCCTTGACAGAGCAACTGCTGAAAAAGGGATAATGATGGCTTCAGAAGAAACAGGAATTCCTCCTGATTGTATTGTCTGGGCAGCAAGTCATACACATACAGGTCCTTATACAGGCGGGCTTTTTCTTGACGAAAATTTTCTTGATAGAAACTGGCTTGAAACAATACCAGAAAAAATGGCACAATGCATTATTAAAGCCGACAGGAGTAAAAAACCTGTCAGGTTTAGCAGATTGCGGAACTTCCATTATGGTTTAGGACACAATAGAAGAATTCTATTTAAAGACGGCAGGGTAATCAATACCTGGCTTCTTACAAATGCGCCAGAACAAATACAATCAATTGGAAGTGCAGGACCTGTGGACCCTGAAATCGGAATTTTTTGCTTTGATGATCTTGATGGAAATATCCTGGCTGTAATGTTTAATTTCGCCCTTCATACCAATACCAATTTTGGTCCAAAATTCAGTGCAGATTATCCTGGAGTTGTTGCAGCACGATTGAGAGAGCGTTTTGGTCCAGAGGTAATTACTCTTTTTATGCCTGGTGCATGTGGGGATATTAATTCAACTGGACCCAGATACAGAGAAGTCGGAAATGCACTCGCAGAAAAAATTATAGAATCAATTGAAAAAAGAAAACCGCAGAATGATTTTCTTAAAATTGCCACAAAAAAATCAGAGCTCATTGTGCCCAGAAGAGATTTTACAGTGGACCAGACAGAAAGAATCAGAAATTCTGGCTGGAGTATCGAAAGTCAGCAGGTCTTTTTTGAGGAGTTAGAAGCATTAAAAAAAGATGGAAAAACCGAGGATTGTACAGTAATTCAGGCCTGGTGTATTGGTGATACTGGTTTTGTTTCTTTCCCTGGTGAACTTTTCGTGGAATGGGGACTTAAAATAAAAAAGGAAAGTCCTTTTCCATTCACATACCCGGTTGAAGTTGGTGGAGATTATCTTGGGTATCTTATTACAGAAGAAGCATGGAAGCAGGTCGGTTATGAGGCATTGATTGCAAGAAGCGCAAGACCTTCTCCACAGGGCGTTAAACTTATGTATGAAAAAGCGATGGAAATGTTAAACCAGATTTATAATAATTGATGGAGGATACAGTGAAAAAATTAAAAATCGGCATTGTTGGATTATCAAGAGGAAGGGGCTTTGTCAATGTTTTTTCAGCCCATCCAGATGTTGAAGTAAGCGCAATCTGTGATATTGATATTCAGAAACTCTCTGAAGTTGGCGATGCTTTTGGCTTGCCTGATAAGGCAAGGTTCACAAACTTTGATGATTTTTTGAACGCAGAGATCGACATTGTCATGATAGCCACTCCCATTCCTTTTCACACAGAACAATCAGTCAAGTCCCTTGAAGCAGGAAAACATGTTCTGTGTGAGCAAACAGGTGCCTACACTGTTGAAGAATGTGAAAAGGTGGTCCAGGCAGTGAAAAAAACAAAGAAAAAGTATATGATGGCTGAAAACTACTGTTATTTCCATTATATTCAGGAGTGGAAAAAAATTATTCAATCAGGAAAGATAGGAGAAATTCTTTATGCTGAAGGAGAGTATATTCATAATATCGTGCATTTACTTGTGGATGAAAAAACCGGAAAATTCTTCTGGCGTCATGAAAGGCCCCCAATATGGTATTGCGCACATACCCTTGGACCACTTTTGATGCTTATGAATGATAGAATTGTGAAGGCATGCGGCCTGACAACCGGTTTTAGAATGTATCCACAGTATAGCCAGCATCCTGGTTTTCTTGATTTTGAAGTCGGACTTTTTCAAACAGAAAAAGGTTCTGTTGTGAAGATACTTAGAAGCCAGGTTCCAGCATGCCCCCATTTTGTATGGTACTGTCTATATGGTACAAAAGGGCATTTAGAAAATCGTCGTGTTAAAGGTGAGGGATTTATTTATATTGAAGGTAAAAGTGCTGCTGATGGCGAAGTTTTCACCAGTGCCATAGTAGACCCGAATGCACCTGAAGAAGCAAGGAAAGGTGGTCATGGAACATCAGAATATTATATGATACGGGACTTTCTTCAAGCAATTAAAAATGACACTGAACCCCCTATCAATGTATTTCGTGCAACCGAATGGACAATTCCAGGAATAATTGCCCACCAGTCTGCAATGAAAGGTGGCAAATGGCTTGATGTACCGATTCTATCCTGATATCAAACACACACAAAAAAAGGAGAAAGTGATGCAACAAGAGATTATTTTGAAGAACCGTATTCACAGGAAGATTAAAAATAAGCCCATCACATTTGGCGTGTGCTGGCCTGAAGGAATAATGATGGATGAAAACAAAATAGCACTTTTTGATGAGAAAGAAAACCAGATTCCTGCCGGAGTGAGAGTACTCAATAGATGGCATGATGGAAGTATTCAATGGAATCTTCTTGATTTTAATGTGGATATTGATGAATCGTCAACTCGGCAATTGACAGTAAGGGTGGGGGAAAACAAATCTGACTTAAAACCAGAAAATCCCATAAGAATTGAAAGAGAAGGAAAAGATGTGATTGTGAACAATGGTATGGTTGAACTGGCTCTGTCCACTGAAAAAGGACATCTGGTCAAAAAATGGAAAGTTGATAAAAAAGAAATATTGCAATCCAATGGTTTTGATATCACATTCAAGGATGAAAAAGGAAACAAGTTTTCAGCAAGTCAGGGCAGCAGAACCATTGAAATAGAGCACTCAAATCCTTTAAGGTGTGTTATAAGAATAGATGGAAAACACGGTTCTGGGAGAAAAGAAATGCTGGATTATTTTTTGAGGTTTGAAATTTTTGCTGACAGGAAAGATATAAAAATCACCTATTGTTTCAGAAACAGAGAATTACCAACCCCTGGAATTAAAATAAAATCCCTTTATGCTGTATGCAGGTTTGCGATAGAAAAAGGGAAAAAGTGTTTTGCAGCCAAAAATCTTACTCGTTACTACAAGCCTGGTTTTCTCAGGGTAAATGAAGATGTCTGCATTGTTGCATCTGATACACCAGAACTGGATGACTTTGAAAATAAACACACAAAAAATGCACATGGGTTTGTTTTTGTGAAAAATGAAAAGGTCTTACATGATCCTGAAGAGGAAAAACCGTGGTTTATGAGAAATGTAAAATATAGAACAACTGTTGGACATCTTCTTGTTTTTCCCTATCTTGCATTGATCGGTAAGGATAAGGGTATTATTGCACACATAAGCCAGATGAATACCCTTTATCCCAAAGAGATAAAAACCAGAAACAATACTTTTTATTTTGGTTTGTGGCCCGATTGGGCAAAAAATCTTTTTATCACGCAGGGAGCAGGCAGGTCTCATACAATTGTTATAACATCAGTTGAACCAGATATTTCTGATATGGAGATTCAGGATAACTATTTTCACTGGGAAGTCCCGATGATGCCAGGCTGGCCACCTCAAAATCCAGTGGAAATCATTTGTGATATACAGCATGTGAGAAATAGCAGGGTGTTTGGCATAGATATGCTTCCTGAATATGACATGAAAAACCGACCACTTTTTGAGAAAAAGGTACTTGATTCCTGGATAGGTGTTTCTTATGGCACTCTTGGCTGGACAGAAGAAATAATTCCAATGCCACCAATTGGATTCTGGGACTACGGAGATAATGGTGCAAACAATGAAGAGATGTTTGGGCATGTCTACTTTCAAAACTATTTTAGAACTGGCAACTGGACATGCGCTGAAAATGGTATTGCAATCGCACGACACATTTTAGAAGTGGATTTCGTCGATTTCAGCATTGACAAACTCCAAAATGGGGGAATGGTAGCGCATTGTCTTAATCACAATGATGGTGCTGTATATCCTTCACATATGTGGTTTACTGAATTGTTGTTCGCATATGTACTAACCGGAGATAATGAATTCAAGAAGGCTGCAATGAAAATATGTGAAAATCTACTTTTGTGGGTTAATGAATATTTCTGGGTAATTTCAGCAGACCACAGAGAATCAGGTCAACCCATGATAAACCTTACCTGGTGTTATCAGTTCAACAGAGACCCCAGATACTTAAAGGCATGTGAGAAAATCATTAAAGAAAATCTCATGCAACAGGTAAAACAACATGGAAAGATGCTTGTGGTAAAACCCCATTCAATGCCGATGAAACTTGTCAGATATGGTGATTATGCTACATGGGAAGGAATGTTCTGGTACTGGACAATAACAAAAGACCAGGAAGTTAAAAATTTTATGTTGAGTCAACTGGAGTGGCGACTATCAACAGAGTTTATGACACCATTTGCCTATCACAGGGTCAGTGATATCAATCCTGCTGCATATGCCTATTATATGAGTGGGGATAGAAGCTGGTTTGACAGGATTGAAAAATTCATCAGGGCTGCTTTCAGATGTGCACGCTGGCCTCTTGGCTGGATACATTCAATGTACGCCCTGAAAATTGCCTTTGATCTCGGTATTATCAGAGACGATGATATAACTCCGCAATAGGTTCAATCTTTATACCAGAGATTTTGAAATTTTGCATTGGTTGCATCTTTGAGCATATTGATAACATGAATGAGTCCCCTTCTATCTGATGTTGAACCAAGAATATGTCTGTAAAGTATTCCCCGCCATACTTTGTAAATAGAAAGCAATGGATGGTTAAAGAGTTTCTGAATTTTATCATCAACCCTTGCATGCTGCGAAAGGAGCAAAAAGCAATCATCTATACTGTTGTTTTTCAGAGAATTTTCAATCTTTTTTTCAATTTCTCTTGTCTGCCAGAAAAGATAGCCAAATTCAAGCAGAACTTCCTGATTTCTTATTCTCTTTCTTATTTTGGTTGCATCAGCCATTTGATATGCCTGTTCTAATTTTTCTTTACATTTCTGATAAGTTCTTTCATCAAAGATTTGAAGGATTTCTGGAATTCCCATGCCAAACCTTACATTTCTTGCTGAGTTTTCAAGTATGTCATAAAACTCAACCATTGGCTTTGCTGCTTTTCCATAAAGGGCAAGACAATACTCGGCCGCTAGATTTTCCCATGTCTCATTCTCATCCCACATCGCAAGAGCTGTGATATAAAGTGAAATTCCATAAGATGTCCATATCACAGGAGAGTTAAACCACTGGCTTCCATATCCATCGAATCCTTGTTTTTTGAGGAATTTTATTGTTCTCATAGCACCCTTGCTTACAGGAAAAAGCATCCCCATAGATCCAAGTGTACTTGTGAGATAATCATAATAGTATAAAGGCCCTTTGATGTGTTTTCTCCACTTTGCAAAAATTTCAGGGTAGATTGTATACTTTATTGCATCTTTTTCATAGCTTGAAATCGTTGTCTCGGCAAGTGTTTTTTGTAATTCTTCATCAGAAGGAGGATCATCCAGAGCCCTGTCCCATTTTCTTTCGTAGATACAGAATATGACCCCAAGATTTTCAGGCAACTCCTCATTAAAATCATCTGGCAACTCAGTATGGCCTGCATAACTTCCAACCTCAATTATGACATCAGGAAACTGTGCTGCAATTACTCTTGCAATATCAGCAGTAAATAGGACATAGTTTTTTGTGTACTGAAGTTGTTTTGTGGTTTTCCCCTGCCATGGTTCTTCAACCTTTCTGCAGTTATCACAAAAGCAAGGCGGCTGGCCATCATTAGGAAAAAAGCCAAATCTTTTCACATCAGGATATTTTTTGAAAAAATTCAAAAAGTAATCAATGAATATTTTTTTCACTTCAGGATGTGTCCAGCATATACCAAAAGAATCTCTGCCATTATTCATTCTGTGAAGGGCATCTGGCTTCTGTTGTGGATTATATGCAAAAAACTCTGGGTGCTGGTCAAAGTATTTGCTTGGTGGCATAATGGATTCACAGGCATGCGCCCACATGCTCAACCCTGGTTCTCCGCGTATTTCAACCGCCTGCTTTATCCAGGACTTTGCCACTTCTTCTGAAAGCAATTCTTTTTCTCCCTGAAATTCCGGTGTCTTTCCTTTTTCTGGTTGTGGAGAATTGCTCATACCAACCTTTGCACACCAATCAAGCATTTTCATGTCTCCACCACCAAGCATATATCTTGTTTTCATAAATGGCTCGTGGTAATAGGGCTCCTGTGAAATTTCAATCGTTTCTTTTTGTGGAATGTATTCTATTTCTGGCTGAGCGAAGATACACCCGAGTTCTCTATGCAAAAAATCGTATATTCCAAGGAGAACTCCCCTTTTATCACCACCTATAAAAAATACTCTTTCTTTGTCAGTTATCCGCAAAATTGACTCTGGAACCATGTTTTTTACCTCTGCAAAATCTGTGCGATTTTTTTCAACTATACATATTGCTGGACCTTTTTCAGGAATTTTGCGCATTATCTCCATCCTTGCGCCAGAGATTTTTTTTATATACTTTTGAAGTTCCTTTGCAGCATGAATTTCAACAGAGAAAGCATCTTCCGGGATGTGAATATTGCAAAGAGCCAAACTATTTTCCACTATTTTCATTTTTTTCCCTTTGTTTTAATAGACAGGCAAGATAGCCATCATTTGCATCAAGCATCAGCTTGAAAAAAACCTGTTGAAATTTGTTTCCCTTTTTTTCAAAAGGTCTTTTCACCTTTCCCATGAGAAAACTTAAAACCTGGACATTTTTAGCGCCGGCATCCAGGTATTCAATAATGTGGGTTCCCCTGTATATACCACCGGTTCCTGATATTTCTACATCAGGAAAACATTGATGAGCATTTTTTATCTGTATCAGATTACGCTGTTTGAGCTCCTTTCCGCCATGTGCGCAGCCGAACTCTTTTTTGTAAACCCTGTTGGCAATAACAACACCATCTGCGCTACCTTCAATACTTGCTTCAACCATTTTCAGCTGAAATTCCACTCCATAGTCAAGATTCAAAATCTTTGGAAAAACAAAAATATCCCTGAAGACCCTTTTCATAATTCCAGGGATACTTTTGTACCACATCAGAATAGTTTTCTGGTTCATCAGTTCATCATGCTCTTTTAAAAAAGGACAGAAATCAATCTCAAAAATCCTGTAACCAGCATCATACAATCTTTTTGTAGTGTAAATCCATTCATCTTCAATAAAATCCTCACCATAAGAAGGAAGATGCCCGAGAAGTGAAGCAATAATTGGAAAATCAAGTGAGTTTAACCTTATTGCCTGTGATGCAAATTCAAGATATTCTTCAAGGTTTCTTGTATCAAGACCACCATCCCAGTGAATTATAGGAAACTCTCCATTTTCATCATAATCATCATAAACTGTTTCAACCCTTGTTGGTCTTTTTCTCAATTTAATCATTGAGCAATTACCTTTATCATCTTCAGCCACCACAGATTTCAGCACACAACCTGAAAAACCTGCCTGTTTTATCATTTGAATTTGCTTTAAGGATACTGTCATCTGACCTGGTGCAACAAGAACAGGATTTTTCAACTTCAAAGGTCCGTAGCGCGCATGGATGTCGAGATTCAATTCATCCCTAACAATCTGTGAGAAATTCTCAGGAATATCATAATGAAGGAAATAATGACTTAATTCTTCCAGTTTCCTAAATGCATTCATACACAAATCCGTTTCAGGATTTCGTCCAGAACCTCTATTTCCTTTATTTCAAGTTGTTGAAGGGGTGGTTGCACATAGGCATGTGTGAATATTTTCTGCTTAACAAGAATATGCTTCATTCTTATTCTATAATCTCTCACAGGACTTGAGAAACAAAAATCGCAAATTTTTTCAAGAGGGCTAAATTTTTCAATTGCTTCAGTATATTTCCCTGCAAGTGCCATATTTATTGCATCAGCCTGAATATCAGTAAAAACAGAGCCAAACCCTATCAAAGCGCCATGAGCACCAAGTATGAATGATTCCATAATGAAATTGTCATTGCCGGTAAGAAGTGAAATTTTCTTTGGAAGATTATCAAGCAAAATTTTCATTTTTCTGAATTTTAAGGCATCAAAAGTTGCTTCTTTTATTGCAACCACATTATCAATCTGAACAAGTTCTGAAATAGTTTCATCTGTATAAAAAACACCTCCAAGGTCTTCCTGAAGCTGAAACAAAATAAGTGGTACACCCGCTTTTGATAAAATCTGATGATATTCAATAACTGCCTTATCCTTTCCTTTTGAACCCCTGAAGGCAAAATGAGGGAAAACAAGAAAATAGTCAGCACCACAATCTCTATATCTTTTTGCAAATTCTGATGCCTGATAGGTTGTTGCACCACCAAGTCCACAGACAACAGGAATATTTTTTGCAATTTTTTTTGCAATACTAAGAATTTTTTCCCTTTCTTCCTGAGGTAAAAATGCTCCTTCACCTGCATCTGTATTTACTGCAAGTGCTGCAATTTTCGCTGAACATACAAGTTCAATGTATCTGGCAAGAACATCCTGTTGAAGTTTAAAATTTTCATCAAACGGCATCACAATCGCTGGAATGAGCCCGTGCAATTTCCTATCCATAATCCTCCTTCTTTCACTTTTAACCCAATTGTTTTACTGCTTCTTTCAGAAACACAATATCTTCTTCAAACTTCTTTTCAGACGGCCTTTTATCAAGTGCTTCAAGAGAAAGAAAACCTTCAAATTTTGCATTTTTTAGTGCCTTTATAATTGCTATCCAGTCAAGGTCTCCTTCTGAAATTGAACCAAACTCCATCTTATATTTCCTTCCGGATACAGCACCCTCTGTTTCTGTTATCTGTCTGCAGTTTTTCACATGAACATGTGCAAGATATTTGCCGAAAACACTTATTGAGTATTCAGGTCTGGTAAATCCTTCAACAGCAGAATTGCCGGGGTCAAAGATTATTCCGACATACCTTTCAGACAGTCCATCAACAAGCTGCCTGCATGCATTAGGAGTGCAGCAGATATTGATATGGTGTTGTTCAATATTCAGTCTTACATCAAATTTTTCTGCTTCTGGAAGCACAACTTCTTCAAGCCATCTTCTCTGTCTTTGCATCAGTTCATCAAAACTGATGCCTCCGTCGAAATGATAGCTGTGACACCTGACATTTCTTGTTTTCAAGATGTTTGCGGCTTCAAAAATTTTAGCCATATAATCTTTAGGTTCATTGAATTTAAAGTATGGAGCAAGCCCCGCGCAGACAATACCCGAACCTTCCATCATTTTAGCTACTTCAGTGGCTGATTTTTTCAGGTCTTTCAGGTCAATGTGTGCGTTTTCTCTGCACCACCATTCAATACCATCGCAACGATATTTTTTCGCAAGTTCAATCACTTCAGAAACCTTTTTATCAGACGCTGACAGAGAATAGACTGAAATTTTCATTTTACCCCCTTATAGGTTTAATGTTCTATTATACAATTTTTTGTCATAAGATCCAGTTTTGCCCGAAGGCTCTTTGGTATGGTAGAATAATTCTAACCTTGAAGTTTTTATTCCTAAAAATCTGAAGAGAATTTATGATAAAAGCTATCATTTTTGACCTGGATGGAGTCATTTTTGACTCAGAAATACTGCACCAGCAAGCATGGAAAAAGGTTTTTGAAAGGTATGGAATACACCTTACTAAGAATGACTATCTGAAAGGAATCGGAATCTCTGACCTGGACTTTCTGAAGCATCTTGTTTCAGAGAAAAAAATACCTGAAGATATTGAAGTTTTCATAAAAGAGAAAAGGAAAACCCTGCTTGAAATATCCAGCCAGGCAAAGCCAATTGATGGAGTATGCTTGTTTATCGGTGAGTTATCTTCTGAATATAAACTTGCCGTGGCTTCAAATTCTGACAGGGAGTTTGTGCTTAAACTTATTGAAAAAGAAGGCCTATCAAAGTGTTTTTCTGTGATCTTGGGATTTCAGGACATTTCAAAACCAAAGCCGGATCCTGAAATTTATATAAAATGTGCTGATAAACTTGGTGTTTTACCTGATGAATGCGTAGTATTTGAGGATTCTCCAACTGGCATTAAAGCAGCAAAAAATGCAGGAATGAAATGTATTGCCTTAGCAACAACCCTTGACGAAAACGCACTATCAGAAGCAGACTTCATTATAAAGAAAATGGAATTTGATAAGGTGAAAAAATTTCTCGGATTTTAAGATGACAGAAGAATTATATCTCGTCATTCTTAATGCTATTGGACTCATTGCGTTTTCATTTTCAGGTGCAATAAAGGCTAGAATTCATGGACTTGACCTGTTTGGCATCATACTGCTGGGGTTTTCAACAGCGCTTGGTGGTGGTGCTATAAGAGATGTAATGGTACAAAGGATTCCCTTAATGCTGACAGACGTAAGTTATACAATCTTTTGTATCATCGGTATTTTTGCAGGAATTATACTGAAAAGAAACATAGACAAAGCCATTTATACAAGATTCTTTCTTGTTTCTGACGGAATAGGCCTTGCCTCATTCACAGCAACGGGTTGTATTGTTGCAAATCAGACAGGTCTCGGAGCAATAGGTATTGTGGTACTCGGCATGAGTACTGCCATTGGTGGCGGTATTCTCAGGGATGTTCTTGTCAATGAAATACCAATGGTTTTGAGCAAAGAAATTTACGCCACATGTTCTTTTGCTGGATGCATTGTTTTCTGGTTGTTATCCTATAAATCAGGTATTCATGTCGCAGCTTATATTTCTGTGGCCGTTGTTTTCATTTTTCGTATGCTTTCCATCAGATTTGGATGGAACCTGCCAAAATTTTCTTAAAAACACCTGCTGGAGTAAAATAATAATACCCTTTTAAGGAGAAACAATGAAGGAATTGGAAAGACAGCTTGAAATTATAAAGAGAAATACTGTTGAAGTAATTGAAGAATCTGAACTTAGGAAAAAGCTTGAAAGAAGCATTTCAACAGGAAAGCCACTAAGGGTTAAGTACGGTATTGACCCGACAAGTCCTGAAATACATTTAGGACATATGGTATTGATAAGAAAACTCCGGCATTTTCAACTACTCGGACACAAGGTGTTCTTTCTCATAGGAGATTTTACTGCAAGGATTGGGGACCCTACAGGAAGAAATGAAACAAGACCGATTCTATCAAGGGAAGAAATTAAAAAAAATCTTAATACTTATGTAGAACAGGTGAGTAAGGTTCTTGACGTTGATAAGGCGGAATTTGTCTATAATGGAAACTGGTTAAGCATTCTGTCAATCGAGGAATTTATTAAAATTGCTTCCTGTTTTACAATTGCTCAGATACTTGAAAGAGACGATTTTTCTGCCAGATATAAATCAGGTAAGGCAATTTATTTCCATGAATTCATGTACCCATTGTTTCAGGGATATGATTCTGTCGTTCTTGAATCAGATATTGAAATTGGAGCAACAGAGCAGAAGTTTAATCTTCTCGCCGGAAGAACATTACAAGAATTTTTTGGACAGGAAAAACAGGTTGTCATTACAATGCCAATACTTGTTGGGACCGATGGAAAAATGAAGATGAGCAAAAGTTACAAAAATCACATTCCTGTTTCCACAACACCAGAGGATATGTTTGGCAAGATTATGTCCATACAGGACACTCTGATGGAATCATACACAAAACTTCTCACTGATATTGATATTGAAAAATTCAAAATCCAGATTGAAAAAAATCCCAGGCAGGCAAAAGCGATTCTTGCAAAAGAAATAGTAGGACAGTTTTTTTCAAGTCAGGATGCAGAAAAGGCTGAAATGTCTTTTAATAGAATATTTAAGGAAAAACAAATTCCAGAAGACATCCCTGTAATTGAAATCCCTTTTTCAAAAATAGGGCAAAAAAAGGTAAATATCGTTGATTTATTGTTTCTGGCAGGTTTTGTACCATCAAAATCTGAGGCAAAAAGGTTGATACAGCAAAATGCTGTCAGAGTTGATGGAAAAACAATAACAGATATCAATACAGAAATAGAAGCAGAAGGAAAGGTTTTTAAGGTCGGTAAAAGAAAATTTGCAAAGATAAAAATTGTGCAACTTTAATAAAGTGCGTCACGGGTTTGCTTTTAGAAGGGAAGGGACAGATGGTTTTTTGTCTTCAATTTTCAAATAGGAGCAACTGATGGAAAATATAAGAAAAGAACTTTGTAAATACGGCAAACTTGTACTTGAAAAAAATCTTGCTGCTGGGCCTGGTGGGAACATCAGTGCAAGAGAAAAAAATTTTGTTTATCTTTCACCAAGTGGCTTTGCACTGGATGAAATTAAAGAAAGCCAGTGGGTTAAAGTTGACTTAGAAACAGGCAAGCAATACGGCAGATTAAAACCCACATGTGAAATATCAATGCACCTTGGTTGTTATATTGCAAGACCCGAAATAAGAGCGGTCATTCATACCCATCCACCTTATACCCTGGGGTTGATTTCAGCAGGAATAGGACTTAAACCATTTTATCCGGATTTTGTGGCAATACTTGGAAGGGAAATACCGATGGTTGAATATGTAATCCCCGCAGGAGAAGAAATAAGAGAAGCTGTTGTTGAACAAATCAAGAAATATAATGTGGTACTTTTGAAAAACCATGGTGCGGTCTGTGTTGGAGAAACATTAAAAGAAGCCTTTGCTCGTGCCTGGCTTGTAGAGGAAACAGCAAAGATGCAGATGGCTGGAATGATTGCAGGAAAAATCAGATATTTTACAGAAAAAGAAATAGAAGGAATAGAAAATTTAAAAGCAGAGGACTATAGAAAGGCACTTTTGAAAAAATTTAAATGAATGTAAGAGTTATTTCTCCATCAACAATAAAACAGGAATTTCAAAGGATAGATGTACATCCTGAAGGCATCCGCTTGATGGAACCCAAAACCCGCCTGTACTGCGTAAAGGTATCTGGAATTAATGTAAAGCAGGCAAATGTGCTTAAACAGGAGGCTCTTGCCATTGGCGGAGATGCAGCGATTCCTTATTCTGTGCTGAACCTTGAAAACAAACAAGTGGATGTTATTCTTATGGCAACTATAAAACAATATAAGAAACTGGCTGAAAAACTCAAGAAGCAATTTTTCAATCTTCAAGAGGTTGGTAAAAATATTATTAAAACCATTGAACATTTTGAAAATATTCCTTCCACAATTTCAACATCAAAAAAGACCATAAGAATCAATGATTTTATGATTATGGGCATTCTTAATATTACCCCCGACTCTTTTTCCGACGGTGGCAAATACTATGGCGATGTCTCTCTGGCTGTTGATAGAGCGGTTGAAATGGAACAGCAGGGTGCTTCAATCATTGATATAGGTGGAGAATCAAGCAGACCGAAATCTCATGGCATTGATGAAAATGAAGAAATAAAAAGGGTTATACCTGTTATAAAGGCTGTAAGAAAAAAGATAAGGTGTTTGATTTCATGTGATACTTCAAGGGCTCGTGTGGCTGAAATGGCACTTGAAGAGGGTGCGGATATTATCAATGATGTGTATGCACTGAGACGGGATAAGAAATTGTGCAGAATTGTTGCTGAAAAAAAATGTACACTTGTGTTGATGCATATGAAAGGAACACCGGATACAATGCAGGAAAATCCGTATTATGAAGATGTTGTTGGAGAAATATGCGAATTTTTTAGAGAAAGAATTGATTTTGCAATGGAAAATGGTATAGAAAAACAAAAAATAATCCTTGATCCTGGCATTGGCTTCGGGAAAAGACTCATTGATAACCTGGAAATTATCCATAGACTGAGAGAATTTACCTGTTTTGGACTTCCGTTGTTACTCGGTACATCAAGGAAATCTTTTATAGGAAAACTGTCTAATGATATTCCTCCAGAGCAGCGGCTACCAGGAACCATTGCCAGTTGTGTTTTTGGATATCTTGCAGGAGCAAGAATATTCAGGGTTCATGATGTGAAAGAGGTTGTACAGGCACTCAGAGTTGTTTCAGGAATAGAAAATTATGGAAAAAACAAGAATTCTGGGACTTGACCTCGGTGAAAAAAAGATTGGTGTCGCGATAAGCGATGAATTCAGAACCATAGCAAGAGGCCTTGGAACAATAGAAGTTGATGGAAGAGAACATGAAAAAATAAAAGAAATTGTCAGTAAGTATAATGTTGGGAAAATTGTCTATGGAGTTCCATTGAGAAATGACGGTTCTATTAGCAGCAGGGCTGAAAAGATGCTCTCAATTATAACAAGATTAAAAGGAATTGTTAAAGCTGAATTTATTCCCTGGGATGAAAGAATGACAACCATTGAAGCTGAAAATATTTTGTTAATGGCTGACTTGAGCCGAAAAAAAAGGAAAATGGTAAGAGATAAACTTGCCGCACAGATTATTCTTCAAAGCTACCTTGATTCCTTATATCTAAAAAATTCATCTATAGAGGAATGATTCTAAAAACATTACAACATTGTACCAGCATAATGTCTAAATGGCTAAACGGTTTTTCTTTTCTGCAAAATGTAAGCCGGTTCAAAGAAAAAATAACATATGTTGACACTGAAAAAACACTTAAACATATCGTCGAACGTTTGAAGAATGAAAAAGAAATTGCTGTAGACACTGAAGGCAATTCCCTCTATTGTTATCAATCCAAAATATGCCTGATTCAGGTTTCCAGCAGAGAAAAACACTACATTATAGACACACTTCGGATAAAAAATATCTCTATCTTAAAAGACCTCTTTTCAAACCCGAATGTTGAAAAGATCATGCATGGTTCGGCTTATGATATTCAGATGCTTTACCAATGCGCAGGTATTCAAATTAAAAATCTTTTTGATACCCAGATCGCCGCCAGTTTTCTTGGAGAAAAAAAACCAGGGCTTGCCAGCATAATCAAAAAATATTTTGGCGTGCATCTGAGTAAAACCCACCAGAAAAGCAACTGGGCAATACGACCACTACCAGATGAAATGATTGAGTATGCCATTTCAGATACAATGTATTTACTTTTCCTTGCTGACAGACTTAAAAAACAGCTTAAGGAAAACCACAGAATTGAATGGGTAAGAGAAGAATGTGAATACCTTTCCAGATATGGAATTAACATTAAAAAGAAAGAAAGACCATCTATTGGAATTGAGAATCCTTCTGGAGAAAAACTCAATGCCGCTGAATTGGTTCTACAATTCAGAGAAAAAGTAGCCAGACAGATGAACCTGCCACCTTTCAGGGTACTTGATAAAAAAACTATCCGAGAAATTGTGGTTAAGGAAAATCTGGATATAAAAACATTAAAGTGGTTGACAGCAAAAACACCTCTGAAGCAGCATCATCTTGAAGAGTTACTTGAAATAATACAAAAAGCAGGAGAAAAAATTGTGAAAAGACAGGAAAAACAGACATCCAAAAAATACCACACCAAAGATTTCAAAGAAAAAATTGATAAACTTTATACATGGAGAAGCACAAGGGCGCAACAATTGGGGTTGGAGCCATACCTTGTTTTGTCTCAAAAACAGATTCTTTCGCTTGCTGAAGTAAAAATAGAAACACACAATGACATTGCAGGTATTGATGAGCTCAAAAACTGGCAGAAGAAAACTTTTGGAAAAGAGTTAACTGAACTCTTAAAATAAATTTAGCACCTGATAGATTACTCAATAGCAATCGCAACAAAAGAAAGCTGTGGCAGGTCTTTAATTTTTACTTTATTTCCCTTTATTTCAACTGCTTCAGACACAGTGCCCTTGATATTCAAAACCTTCATCTTTGAATTTTTAGGGACATCAAGATTTTTTATGTTAACCAGGACATCTCCTGACTTTTTCTCCCTGTCTGCCAGATTTGTAATCAACAATAGGCATTTTCCCTGATCTGATTGCCATAAGCTTGGAAACAACCAGAATTCTTTACACAATACAGCATCTGTGGGGGTATAAGCTGGATTGTGGAGCTTTACAATATTGCCGGGTAAGCTCAACATTGCATCCCATAATGGTCTTATGTAAGCGACAGCATCCTTGAAATCAACACCTGGCTCCAGCACTGGATGGCCTGTCATACCAAAAGCACTGCATAGCGCGGCTGCCTTCTTCCCTGAAAATTCAGCTCTGTCTTTCAAATTTCCACTTATAAGATGTGCACCTGAACAATCAAAACAGGCAAAATATGCTGTGCTTTCTGGAACAGTCAATAGTTCGTCATGCCTTATTGATAGTTCACCGCACAGTGCAACATCAATACAGCTCTGGGTTAAAGCAAATGGAAATCCAGTATGACCGATGATTGCACCATATTTGCCAACTCTTTTTCTCATTGCTTTCATATACATAAAATATGCATATGTTGACCAGTGAAGCAGACTTGTTTTTGTAAAACCCATTGCATGTGGAGAATTCCAATCAGGATATAGTCCATCCCAGTCCTTCTTCATATAATCTTCAAACCATGTCTGATACATCTGATACTGTTCACATCCCCTTATATAAGTGAGGACTCTCATTCCACGCTGGTGGCACCTATCCACAAAGGCTTTAAACCACTGCGGGTCTTTAACAACATAATCAGAAGGTGGTTCACAATTTGTTCCAGGGTTTCTCATCCAGAATTGATGGATAATCATTACATTTGCTCCCAAATCCGCCACTTCATCCACCCTTTTAATTTCTGGATTACCCTTAAATAATTGTGGCGGCTGGCAGGCAACCTGCTTTATAGGCATAACAACCCATGGCCAGTCTTTTCCAACCTGCGCATATGGGTACATGCAGTGTGAAACCCTGCAGCCAAGAACATTGTTTCTAAAAGCAACATCTGTTCCTTTTTCATTCTCTGTTTTTGCGGCAAGGAAAATCATTCCCCACCTGTTTCGATATCTTGTTGACTGTGAAACTCTCATCTGCAGTCCCTGAAGGATGTACCATTGTAATGTCCATTTATTTTTCTGCTTTCCACCAAAGCTCATTGTGTATTGCCGTGGCGCATCATTGAAACCTATCCATTCATCAAGCACAAACTCAATCTTATTGCTGAAAAATTTTGTACTTTGCCATCCAAGGTCCACTGACGCAAGTGGCCAAAGTTCCCTCTGACAGGAAATTTCATTAATCTGCTTGTACAGGTCCATCCCATAGAAGACATGAGTTGTTGAATAATCCCTTTTATACCATGGGTCCCTTGTGAAATACCCCCATCTTGCCGATTTTGCACTCGAAACATCAAGAAAAATATTCATTGAAATCTCACTCAAGGTAAAACTGCCATTCTCTTTAGTATCAAATACCTGTTCACAAAACAGAGCACCTTCTGGATGAATTTCATATGTCTGAGTTATTTTTACCAATCCCTTTGCTATTGATGCTTCATTCTTGATTACTATTCTGTCCTCATCAACTGACTCAACTGTCAGATTGGATTTTGTATCAGAAAGTTTATAACTTGCTCCGTCAATAACAAATTTCAAACCGCATATGGTATCGTTTTCAGAAAGCAGTGCATGTCTTTCTTTTTCATTTTTGCAGGCAAAATCAACAATCTCACCACCCCTGTCTGCATCCCAGGTAATTTTCCCGGTACCGGTTTCAACCGTAATTTTTCTTCCCTTTCTGCTCAGTTTCAACATGTTGCGCTCCTTTTTTTATAGTTTTTCAAATTTTGATGATACAATATAACTGTTCGCTTGTCCAGTTAACCTGTTGCTAAAATATGACAAATACCCGAATGAGAATTTTTTCATTCTGCAGTATAATTGAAAAATGAAGGAAAAGGCGATTGTTTTCGATTTTGATGGTCCTCTGATTGGTAGTGGACAGGACAAGGCAGTTCACATCCTTTTCTCAGCATTTGTTGCATGCTGGGATACAGGTTTCAGGGTTTTTTTGCATCCCGAAAATCTTGAGTTAGACCTTGAAAAAATGGTTAAAGGTCTTATCAATTATCCTGGTGCTCCGCGATTTCAACAACTTTCAGCAATAATCAGCTGCATAGTAAGGGATATTCCTCAAGCAATAAAAGATCCATCAGAACTCAAAATAGATGAAAATCTTCAAAAGGAATATCAGAAACTCAAAGAAAGGTACAATCAGTTTTATTCTTCCCTCAATGATGCAGCAGCAAAACTTTACTGGAAACCCCTGGATGGAATCAAAGAGATTATTGAAGAACTGGTGAAAGATTATGACTTGTATGTTGCTTCAGGTATTATTCAGGAAATCCTTGAGAAGGATTTTAACCATCATGGGTTTGACAGAAAAATTTTTTCAGGAATTTTTGGAAGCAATCCAGCAGGAGATATTGATAAAGCAAAGATACTTGAAAAAATAAAGAACAAGGGCTATAAAGATGTCCTTTTTATTGGAGATTCAAAAAAAGATTTTGAGTATGCAAAGGCCACAGGCATCAAATTTTACAGAATAAAAACAGCCACGGATTATAAAAAGTTGATGAATGAAATAAAAAATGGTTTGCCCAATCAGAATGAAATATGCGAATTCACTGAGGAGGAACTTGAAACAATAAAATCAAAGGTAATTTCTCTTATGAAATTTTATGTTCAAGGAAAAAATCTCTCGTTTGAGGAAATAACAACTTTTATAAACACAGGCAAATTATAAAATCATGTTCTCAATGGAGACCGTTCTATAATCCCATGTTCCAGTGGCTTATTCTTCAAAACTTCATTCGGACCATAAAATCCCTTGCTTATTCTGCAGAGTGAATAAAAAATTGTGTTTGGACCAACAAACACTCCAGGGTCAGATACTGAATTGCAGCCAACCTGAGACCAATCACCGAGGATAATTCCTATCTTGGGTCTCCCTATATCATATTTTTTATCGCCAAGGTCTATTACAACATTTTTCTTTCCAAAAATCCCTGCATATATTCCAAGATTTGCGGTGGTTGCCTGATTGCCAAAATGGGTGGCATAGCCACAGATACTGTCTCCAACATACGAAGGGTGAGGAAAATTTGCTTTATCCATCATTACACCATTTTTTATTTCTCCTCTGAAAGTACCGCCATCACCAATTATTACATCTCCCCTTAAATATGTTCCCTGCCTTATCTCGTTTTTGTTTCCAATGATTGTTGGTCCTTTTATGCCTGTACCTGGTTCAATGGAATTGTTTTCTCCGATATAAATATCTCCCTCATCAAGGAAAATATTACTTCCAGCAAGAATTGTGTTCTTGCCAACAAAAAGGGACCTTTTTTCTTTGGTACTTCCCTTTATAAATGCTGGCTCAAAAACTGCTCCATCCTCAACATAAATGACAAAATCTCCAATGCATTTTCCCCTGAAATTTTCTGGACCTAAAAGATTCACATTGCCTGCATTTATTTTTTGTGAAATTGCATTTTCAATCCATCTGCACGCGTACGGATGTATTGCATCAAGAACCGCAATAACTGAATTGATTTCAGGACCTGAGAAAAGATCCTGATGTCTGAAAGGATATTTGTTGAAATCAAAATAAAATTCGACTCTTAACCTTTCAGGTATATCATTTTTTGCTAGATTTTTAAGATTAATTATCTCTGCCATTTTTGCTCCTTGTTAAGTTTGACTATAATATAATATGAGTTGTGGAAAATTGCAAGAAAAGATCAAAAAGATGAAGCAAATTGATATCACCAGAGCGCTTTTGTTACTCCACAGAAGGGTTGTAAAAGAGCTGAAAAAGGAGGACCTCTTTAAAAAGGTTGTCCCTACGATACGGAAGATTGTGAAGTGCGATGGTTGCGCGATACTACTGGTGGAAAATGGGAAAATTTCAGTTGCTGCATGTACAGGTTTTTCTAAAAATTTAAGAAGCATGAAACTCAGCTCCTTGTTCTGGCCTATCAGCCATATCCTTAAAACCGGAAAAGGATTGTTTGTTCAGGATATTAAAAACTCAAGGTTTGGTGGATGCCTTCCTGAAAACTGTGAAATGAAGGCAATAATGTGTGTTCCTGTTAAACTGAATGGCAGGGTTGCTGGCATAATTCATCTTGACTCAAAAAAGGCAGATGCTTTTACTACAAAAGATTTTGATTTTGTAAAACTCATTTCTTCAGAATTATCTTCAATTATTGAAAGAAGTCTTCTCTATTCAGAGGTTGAACAGCTTTCAATAAAAGATCACTTAACAGGCTGCTATAACAGAAGAAATCTTTACCATGATCTCAAAAAGAGAATTGAGGAATGCAGAAGATATAAAAAAGTTTTTTCTGTTATTATGATAGATTTTGACAATTTCAAAAAATATAATGACAGGTTTGGTCACAGTAGAGGAGATGCTCTTCTGAAATCCATCTGTGGAAAACTGCGAAAGATTTTAAGAAAAGCCGATTCAATCTACAGATACGGTGGAGACGAATTTGTTGTTTTACTTCCTGAAACAAACAAGGATGGTGCAAGAGTGTGCGCAAAGAGGCTTGAAGAAAATATAGAAAAAATGAACAAAAGAATTGACGAAAATACAAAAATTACCCTCAGTACAGGTGTTGCAGGTTATCCGGAAGATGGTTCAACGCCTGCATCCCTGATAAAAATTGCTGATAGACAGATGTATAAAAATAAGGCTGCCAAAAAATCTGCGCAGGGTCTTATCTGATTTCACACTCTTTAATTTTACCAAGAACCTTTTGATGTAGTTCTGGGTTTGTTGAAACAACCACATCAAGAACTGTTTTTACATTATCACTGCATCGGACTTTATTTCCATTAAAATCTGTCACGACTACCTCTGCCTGCTGGGCAATAAATATTCCTGAAAAAACATCCACAAATGGCTGTTTCATTGCAAAATAAACATCAATCTTTCCCTCAGCAACATCAACAAATCCGTATGGTCCACCATTTGGTAGGAAAAACTTAAAGGGAAGCAAGAGTTCTCTGTATTTATCAACCAGTGGAATGAGAAATTTCTTTGGTTTCATCGCATATGATTCAATGCTTGCACCATCCATTTCTACCACATCGGGTCTGCCCATCTGCTGCCTGTATTTTCTATCAAGTTTTACTTCCTTGGTAATTCTGCCTCCTTCAACATCTGCAAGATATGCACCTTCTTTCCAGGCATAAGCAATCTTTCCAGCGACACAATCTCCAACACAGCAACACACAGGATTGAAATTTTTATCATAAAATGCGACCGAGCTGTACCAGAAATCCTTTATGCCATGCTTGAAAAGATAACTTCCATCAAATGGGTCGCAGACAGCATACAGAATATCTCCTGGTTTATCAGTGTTTATTTCCACCCTTCCTGCTTCTTCTGAAAGAAGTATCACCGGTCTACCCCAATCTTCAAGCCTCTTTTTGTATGTGTTCTCAGTATCTTTATCAACCTTCAAAATGTCTGGGTCCCAGCTTTTGTACTCTCCGAGTCGTTTTTCAACTTCTTCCCAGCCAATGTTTTTGTCACTGAGATCTTTTACTATCTCAAGTCCCTCTGAAACCAGTGCAAGGTTGAATGCAAGAATTTCATCCTTTTGAGAAAAATTTTCAAGCCTCTTTTTAAAATCCATCGTCTCCCCCTTTTTCAGTGTTCATATTGACAGATTTCTGGATTTTCCTGCCACATACCACCATCGGCATAACTTCTTCTTTGCCAGCGATAGTATAATTTTTTTGAAAGAAAAAAGCAATTTGTTATAAGCGTATAACCTGTAAGCCCCTGGTTTGGATGGAGTCTTAAACCATCTTTTCTCAATCCTTCAGGGTAGGGTGTGATAAAAAGTTTTATTATATCTCTGGCTGCTGGTTTTTTTCCAAGATTTCTCAGTTTTTCTCTCAATATTGTTTCAAGATTATTACAGGTATCCCAGAAAAGTGCGTCAGGTCCATCATCAGGAAGGTTGAAAAACTTTCTATAAAGCAATCTCTGCTTTCTCTGATATTTCGCCTGTGGTGATTCAGGATTCCTGCATACCAAACCGCTGATATGCGTAAAATGTACCTTCTCATCTTGCCTGAAAGCTTCAAAATAGTTTCTGCTGCATTTTTCTATCGCCACACTATTGTATTTCCTATCATAAATCAAAATATTGGCACCGCCCCAGAACAAAGAATATTTTTTGAGAAATTCCAAGGCCGACAATGTATCACTGGCATAATGGTATACCATCTCATAAACAGGTAGGGGAAAAATCTCTTCTGGTTCATCATCAATGTGTAATCCAGAACCAACCCCATCCATTACAAAAGGTTTTCCGTACCATGGTGCATTTGAAATGTGGTCCTTTGATGGAAGTGGTGGTGCTGGTTTCCAGTAGGTTATCGGGTCATCAACATTTTTTATATGCATGGGTCCCATATCAGTATCAGGCAAAAAAGCAACCCTACATTTTTCGTCTGAAGAACTTTTCCTTAAACCAAATTCTCTGTATCCACGAAATGTCAGATAATCATTTACACTTCTTAGAATTGCCATGTCCCGCAATGTTAGAGAAGCATATTCCATCAAATATTTATCACGTTTCAACACAAACTCAACCCAGTTCTTAGATTCTGGATATTTTGTAAATGAGGGGCTTTTTGACATGGCTTCTTTGTAGTAATCTTCTACCCCTGCCAGGATATCTTCTTTTTTCACCCATGGAGCATCAGCAACTATCCTTTCAATGCCTGCTTCCAGATAGTAAGGGCGGTCCGCATTTATTCTTTTTGCCTCCTGCGCGGCAACAATCTCGGGGTCTGGTATTTCAGGTTTCAAAATTTTATTATCCCACATAAAAACTTCTTTTATCTGATTATCACTGCATCTGCTATATCTAAATCAAAATGTATTTCTGTTTTTTCCTGTGAAAAATTAATTTCTTTTATTGGTCTTCCGCTGGCAAGAGATATTTTCCTATTTTTTAAATTCATTTTGAATTCCAGAATTGCACCGTTGATACTCTGGTTACTCCAGTTAATCAAAGGAATAACCATACCCTCTTTTGATTCAATAACTGTGGTTTCAATAAAACCAAGCTCATTACCATTTTTATCTCTGACAAAACTTACTGGATTTCCTGAAACCGCAGATTTAACCAGAAAACCTATATTCTTTTCAAAATCTACCGGGATAAAATGCGCCATCGCATCATCAGTGGAACCCCTGTCTACAGGTTTGAGTGGTATTGCTGGTTTGAAATAGCTGATGCCTGGAAGAAATGCACAATAAATTATTTTACCCCTGCCATACTCCACATTAATAATGGCTGGCAATCCATCAGAAAATCTTCCAATTGTTTTGAAAGTACCCGGTTTAATCTTGCATACGGCACCGTATACCGGTATTGAAACCTTTTTACCTTCTATTTCAACAATCTCAGTAATCGGTCTTGCAAAAGGCAGGTCCTGTTTTTCAAACTCAATCCTGCTTTCGGGCAGTTCCAATATTTCCTGTTGAATTCCGAGCATTTGCTGGAATACTTCGTTTCTTCTATTATACTGGTCGAACATTCCAGCACCTGCTGTTAAAAAAAGTGTTCCACCATTTTTAACCCAATCTGCAATTTTCTTTGAAGCATCAAGGGAAATATGTCTATCTGTGATAAAGATTGTTTTATATTTTTCTATCGTGCCATCAAGGGCGTCCTGTTCAACAATAAAATCCAGGGGTATCTGATTATTACGAATGGTTATATAAAGCGTCCGTTTTTCTGCTGCAAATGGACCGTTGTTGTCATCCCAGATATCAGCGGTTTCGCTAAACCACAATGCTGACTCTGCCTGCCTGACATACCCATTTTGCACAATATCTTCAAAAAGCCCATACTCTCTGAAACTTCTCAGGACCATTTCATACATCTCAGGATTTGTAACATGATTTTCTGTATATGCGAGCCAGACAGGTTGAAACTCAAAAAGATTGAAAATCTTTGCTCCATGGGAAATTGCAGCAAAAAACTGCCTTTTCCACATATTAGGTGTATTACCTGGCCAGTGCGGCATGACATAATAGTGGATTAATCTATCCGGCTTACCTCTAATAGCGCAAAGAAACATATCAAGATTTATCTCATTCATCTGAGGACTGCCCACAGGTATTTGCCAGATATAATCTTCTGACCAAGGCATTGTTAAACCATCCTCTCTGAAACAGTTTATCCATTGAAATACTTCTCCAAGATAAGAGTGTGCATAGCCACCATGGTGCGGTGAAAAATTTGCTCCAATCCCTGCGTTTGGCAGGTATTTTCTCAAAACATCTGTTAGTTCCTTAGTTTTCTGTATTCCATAGTAATTCCTGAATCTCTTTGACCAGTAAAATAAGGCAGGGTTTGTTTCCTTTATTTTCGGATCAGGATTGTAAATAATCTTGCTCCAATCTCCTGAGGGCTCAATATCCTGTGGGTTTACCTTCTGCGACTTTAAATATTCTGCAAAACCCTCTCTGGCCGCCTTTGCATCAGGAACAGGCAGTTGTATCTCATCTCCCAGACTTACCACCCTGATATTTTTTCTCTGGTCTGGAGAAAGGTTCTGACATACAGATTCAAGCTGGGATGCGTTTTTATCCCTCCAGTCGACATAAACATCTCCTTCTGTAGTAAAAAGACCGAAAAGTTTCGGGAATTCCTTTATTGATGTTGAGGCAAAGATTAAGGTTTTTTCGGGTGTTTTGCCGTGTGTTTTCAAACTCCTGAGGTATCCTGTAAGCTGGTTTACTTCTTCCTGCGGGGTTGAAATTTTTTTACTGTATCTTGTGTCTGCAAATCCTACAAGACTCAGATTACCGGTTTGTGTTATTCTGTATTCTTTAATTTTCTCAATCTTTCCTGAAGCATTTTTTACACCAAACTCTATGGTGCAGCTTCCTTCTATAGAAAACCCCCATTGTCCATCATTCAAACTATCCATTGTAGAACCAACCTCAACCCACTCTGTTGTTTGCCCTGCCTCCACAGAAATATTTATTGGTTTCCAGTTTCTCATATGAACCCAGTAAGGAGAATGCTGCTGAAAAGGACCACCAGGAAAGGACAGGCTTTTTACAATTACCTTTTCTTTACCTGTATTTATTACCCTCATCCACACATCACCTGCCTGAGTAAGCCATCCATCAAGCGGCAGATAACCTTCTTTTTCAATTCTATTCATCACCTGCTGATGGTCTTTTGTCAGCATTATGATATCCACATTTCTTTTAGCGGCTGGCTCTGGTTGTTTTGACGCTATCAATGAAATTTTTGCACTGCCACTGTTTAATCTCACCGTTGCATCATGACCCTCCCATACAATATTTTCAACAGCACCCCAGCTCCACGCTACTTCTTTTTTAAGTTTTTCACCGAAAGCCCATATCCTCAGATTATCCCTTGAGCCATACAGTCTATCCATCAAAACCTTTCCATCCTGCTCTATTTTTATTCTGAACTGTGTCTCAAACCTGTAAGGTGCCTCATATCTTGCAAGAACAAGATATTCGCCTGCCTGGTCAACATTTATATTAATACTTGCTACAGATTCATCACATTGTTCAGGTGCTTGGAGAAACGCTTTTCTAGAAAGAAAGGTATTGGCAAATGTCGCGGCAAAATAGTTTTCACCCCAGTTTCTTGCCTTCCAGAGTCCTTTTTCAACCCTGAATTCTTCTGCTTCGCAGAATATTGTTCCATCCGGTGCAACTATTACAGGTTCGTTATTGCTTCTAAACTTCTGTGCTGGATGCGTATCAGACATTAGATTTATTACAAATGCCGCCAGAACAAAAAAAATAATAAAACTTACTCTCATCTTTCACCTCTCTTTTGTATCCCACATTTTGGAAAAATTCAACCACTGGTCTGGATATTTCATAATATACTTTTCAAGATATCTCGCTCCCTGCTCAACAAGAGATTGAACTTTTTGCTGTTCATCAGTATCGGGCATCTCCATGGGTCTATCAAAAACAAGCATATATTTTCCCCTTTTTTTCCTGATTAAGAACCCTGCAAGATATCCTGCATTACACTTCACCGCCAAAGTCGCTGGACCACGTGGAAGAAAAGTATCTTTTCCCATAAATTTTACACAGATTCCTTTTTCTGTAAATAATCTGTCTCCAAGTATCGCAATGACACCATTTTTTTTCAAAGCCCTCAGATACTCCTTGGGATTTGCGCCGGTGAGTATTACATTTACTCCTTTGCTTTTTCGCCTTCTGACAAAAACTAATGCTATTTTTTCATTTTTAAAAGGAAGGGCTACTGCTGAAAGATTGTATCCAAGCAAACTTGTTACTACTCCCGCAAGCTCCCAGTTTCCAAGGTGCGCTGTAAGTACAATTGCACCTTTTGATTTTTCAAGAACATGGTCAAGATAATGGATATTAACAACCTCTACCTTTTTTTGTACCATTTCTCTGTTCCACTTCGGTATCTGAAAAAATTCTACCATGTAGATACCAAAATTTCTATAAATTCTTTTCACAATTTTTTTTAGTAATTTTTCATCAAAATCTATATTATGTGTTTGTTGCCTGTAAATAAGAACCTGCCTGATGTTGCCGGTGATAATTTTTTTAAGTACCGGGCAGAACCAGTATCTTAATTCAGCAATGGTGTTACCAATAAAATAGGCAAACCATTCGGGCAAATGCATACCGAGAAAGCAAAAAAACCTGTATAGCAGGTATTCCATCTGAAAAATTCAAGCTTTGAATCTATGTTCTATTGACTTTCTGAGTGTTTCCGCATCAACAAATTCAAGTTCTGAACCGACTGGAATGCCTGTTGCAAGCCGGCTTACTGGACAGTTATATTTCTTTAGTAGTTCTATCAGGTAAAGAGCAGTTGATTCGCCCTCTGGTGTTGGATTTGTTGCTATAATAATCTCTGAAACTTCTTCTTTCTTTAGCCTTTCAAGTAATCTTGATATTGAAAGGTTTTCAGGTCCTATTTTTTCTAGTGGATCTATTCTTCCACCAAGTACATGGTACTTTCCCCGAAAACCTGCTCTTTCCAGAGCCACCGCATCCTTGTATTCCTCAACGATAGCAATCTTGTTTTCCCTTGATAGATCCTTGCAGACATCACATAACTCGCTGTCTGAGATTAAATAGCAGTTCCTGCATACTTTCACATCCTCCCTTAATTTTTTCAGGTTTTCAGCAAATGACATCAGCTCTTCTTTTTCCATTCTCAGAAAAAACTCAACAATTCTTTCTGCACTCTTTGTTCCTATACCTGGCAGCTTTTTCAGCTGCTCAATGATAGTTGCTATGATCTTTGGATATGTTTCCATATTAGAATGGTAAATTACCTAAATCACCCAGCATATTTTTTGTTTCTTCCTGGATAATTTTCTCAATCTCTTTTTGTGCTCTCTGCCATAATTGAAGAAGTGCCTTTTCCAGTACGGTTTTATTCTCGGCATATAGCATGTCAGGAGAGATATCTATATAAAGTAATTCCATCTTTCCATTCACTTTTATCTTTATTTTTCCATCAGGAGATGAAACTTCACACACTCTTCCTTCAAGAATTTTCTGAAATCTTCCTGCCTGCTTTCTCAATTGACCTGCCTGCTTCAGCATTTCAAATATATTAGCCATTTGTATCCTCCGTTTCAATAATTTCTCCGCCGCCAAAAAAATCAATTATCTCCCTGACCTCAGGACTTTCTTTCAATGGTATTTTTTTTTCTGAAGCAAGAACAAAGCAGCTAATAGCATATCGGTCTCCAAGCAATTTTTCAAGATTTCTTTCAATAAATACCTTATTGTCATTAACCTTCTGACACAAAAATTTAAAACTTTCCTGAAAAGCAATGTGTATACATTTGTTCTCAACTTTAACAGGTTTTCCTTCCCTTAAAGCAGCGTATACAAGGGGTCTGTTTTTCTTTATCAGCGATAAAATTTCCTCCCATTTTCTATTGATTTTTGAAAACTCATCCTCTGGCTGTTGTTCTTCTTCAACAGCAATATCAGGCATCTGTGAGGTATCCTGCTCCTTTTCCTGCGTTTTTGATACTTCTTCTTTTTTTGACACAGTTATTTCATCTCTCAATTCAATATCTGTCTTCAGTACATCCACAAGATTGAAAAATAATAGTTCCGCAAGCACAAGTTCCAGTGGTTCGTATCTAATTTTTTCTTTCGTCTGCATTATCAGTTCAAGTGCTTTCACAAATTTTTCAGTCGCAACAGGTCTAAAATATTCAATCCATACACCATCTGTTTCTTCATCTCTTGCAGTTATACCATAGTGATCCCATATCACAGTTTGAACCTTTTTAGCCATGGTTCCAAGGAGATTGGTAATATCCTTTCCTTCACAGACAAGTTTATGTAACAGACTAATTGAATTTTTTACATCACCTTTTACCATCGATTTTAATATCTCCCATATACTCTCTCCTGGGACAACGCCCAAAACTTCCATCGTCAATTCTGGTGTAATATTATTATCTTCAGCAAGTACCATAATCTGGTCAAGATACCCAAGAATGTCCCTCAATGACCCTGTTCCTGCTTCTATGAGTTTTTTCATTGCCTCAGGGGTAATTGTATAACCTTCATTTCTGACAATTTTGTCCACCATCATTTTAATTTCATCATAACCGATTGGTTTAAAATCGTAACGCTGACATCTGGAAATAATTGTCGGTAGAATTTTTTCTGGCGCAGTCGTTGCAAAAATAAACTTTACATATTCGGGCGGCTCTTCCAGGGTTTTCAAAAGTGCGTTAAACGCCTCATTTGTAAGCATATGCACCTCATCTATAAGATAGATTTTGTATCTGGCTTTCGCTGGTCGCAGAGAAACCGCTTCTCTCAGAGAACGTATCTCCTCAATGCCACGGTTTGAAGCACCGTCTATTTCAAGGAAATCCATAGAGGTGCCCTCATCTATTTCCTTGCAGAAAACACACTTATTACATGGCTCCACAGCAGGACCTTCAACACAGTTCAATGCCTTTGCAAAGACCCTGGCAATGGTGGTTTTCCCAACCCCCCTTGGACCGGCAAACAAAAATGCATGTGGAATTCTGCCAGTGGATATCGCCTGCTGGAGTTTCCTAACAATAGAATTCTGACCTGCCACATCTCCAAATATTCTTGGCCTGTACTTTCGGGCAAGTACCTGATAAATATCGTTTCCCATTTTTAAATGCTTCCAAGGAATCTCAAAACATCAAAGAAAAGCACCAGAATTCCTATTCCAATGATAAGCCCTGCAATAATCGCCAGTATCTTTTTGATATCCGGGCTGTAAACCTGCTGCGGAGGTACCGCCGTATCGAGTACCTGAATAAAAGGAGTGTTTTTTGTTTCATCCAGTTTTGCTGTTTCAAGCTGGGCTGTTAAAAATGAATAAACGCTCTCCTGTGCTTTTAACTCTCGTAGAATTTGCGTGAGCCTGGTTTGATAAAATGTTAATCTATCAAGCTCTTTCTGCAGATCTTTTATTTCCGCGTTCAGAAGAACAATCTCTGGCTGGTCAGGCTGATAAATCCTCTTCATTTTCTCCAGTTCAAGCTTTTTTGTGGCAAGTTTTGTCATCAATTCTGTTGCAAGTGCACTTATTTCTCCTGTATCTTTTATGGCAAGAAGTTTATTTGCCTGCTGAAGTTGATTCAGTTCCTCCTGGAGTTGTTGGAGGGCTTTACCAGTACTTACCAGCCTTTCTTCTATAAATATACGATTTTTCTTTGCCGTGGTAATTGTCATTTCCTGTAATAACCTGTCCAGGTTTTTCCAGAAAAAATTTGCCATATCAGCAGCCCTAATGGGATCTCTATCTATCACGCTTATTGATATAACACGCTGGCCTGATGCTGATATATTGCAGCTTGCTCGTAATATCTCTCTAACCCTATCAACATTTGAAATACCATAAACTGATGAAAGATCAAACTTTTCTATGATGTCGTCATACATTCTTCTGCTTGTGAGTATGGACATAAATAGTTCGGTTCCTGTATCCTGAGTGTCTTTAGTTTTCTTGGTAACATCCAGTGTTTCAATACTTCCTATGGGTTTAAGAATGGCTGCTGTTGCTCTGTAATATTTTGGTGAAATAAGATAATACAGTATACCCAGCAAAATACCGAGAATGAGAAACAGGAAAATAAAAAGTATGTGCCGCCTGACACTCATTACAACTTTCTGATTTCTGGTAATTTTTTCCATCAGTCAATAATCATTTTCACGTAATACAACATTTGCAGGATGTCCTTCAGAATCTTGCCGGGTCTGTCTTTGGCAAGAAATCCAACGACTATAAAATCTCCAGGATCTATTTTTTTCAGGTCATTTGTTGCAGTGCCATTTGCTTTTATTATAAAAATATTTTTGACATCTGCATTTCTCGTAAAAGAACCTGCTTTTTCAATATAATACCTGATGTCTGCTCCTTCTTTATAAAGAACGTTTGCAGGATGATTAACCTCTCCAGCAACACTTACTATATCTGGTTTTACTGGAATATGTATCCTGTCTCCGTCTTCAAGAACAAGGTCAGATTCAGAGCCTGCAAATTTATTCCAGGGTTCAAGATATACAACAACTCTTCCTGTGACAGGCGCCTGAGCAAGCTGCTGGAGAAGTCCTTTACCTTTTTCTATAATTGCTTTTTCTTCTTCACTTACAGCTCTGCCTGCCTCCTTTTCAAGGGTTGCGCTTTTTTCAATTATGAATTTTTCAATCTCCTGCTTTTCTCTCTGTCTGGCAGAAACTCTTGTGAAAATCACACCATTGAGATATGCCTGGGAAGTAAATCCACCGGCCCTCTGTATTAACGAACTTAACCTCTCTCCAGGTACCAGGATATATTCCCCTGGAAATTTTATTTCTCCTGTTATGGTAACCTTTTTAATTGGTCTATCCTTTGACCTCACAATAATCCTGTCTCTCGGTTTCAGCTCAACATTTCCGATTCTTCTTACAGCTTCTATAAGAGAAAATTGAACTATCTCTCTTGTACCATCTGGTTTTTCCCTTATTATTTCAGCCTGCTCCTGAAGGGTCTCAGGCAAAAGGTCTGTCTCGCTGATAATATCTGCCACCTGAAGCCCTTTTTTCCACTGGTATTTGCCCGGGTTTTTTATTGTTCCTTCCACATCTACACAATCAATAATCTCCTTATTCAAAAATGAAATTTCAACCACATCTCCATCTGTTAGGACGAAACTATCAACCTCCTGTTTTTTCACAAGCTGTGGGAAAATATCTATAATTATTTTTCCTGCTGATGGATCATTGCGAAAAACAGTTATTCTACGTGTATCAGCCTCAGGTAACAATCCACCAGCATATTCGAATAATCTCTGAAGAGTAATCGAACCATCTATTTCATATATTGCGGGCCTTCTAACTGCTCCTTTGATGCTGACAAAACCCTTTGCAAGCGGAACATAAACAATATCTTCTGGTTGAAAGTTTATTTCAGGAAGCATTCCACCAAGCAAAACAGGATACAAATCAATTTCTTTTCTCGTACCATCCTTGCTTATAACACTGATTTTTCTCAGGGTTCCACCAGAGTTGATACCACCTGCCATTGCAAGAACTTCAAGAATAGTGGCTGATGCAGTAATGGTATGTGTTCCTGGTTTTTTGACCTCTCCTATCACAAAAACACAAATCAAACGGGGTTTTAGAAGGGTTATCTCAATCTTTACATCTCTATAAATTTTATTAAATTTATCCTGGAGGTATTTTTTTGCCAGGTTAAGACTCTTACCGGATAAATGCAACTTGCCAATTTTAGAAACAAGGATATTGCCTTCTCTATCAATCTCCATCTGCTGTCGCATGTCAATCACACCCCAGGCTGCAATTTCAATCTGGTCTCCTGGTCCAAGCAGGTAATTTTCAGGAATAAACCTTCCTACCTCAGATGTGGTCAGATTCATATTTGAAAAAAAGTCCTGTCCAAAAACACGTAGCTCATCTGAAAATACCTTTAGTGCCAGAATTTGCGAAAAGAAAATTAACAAAAAAAATCTTTTCATTTTTTCTCCGGTGTCTTATATGCATAAAATACCATTATCCAGAATTTCGTCAAGTTTTGCAGTGGTAAACAAAAATGGGTACTGGTTTTTTATTCAATTACTTACTAGGTACCCTGGAAAGACTATTTCATATAGGCCTTTGCCACCTTTTCAAACGCATCAACATAAAGCTTCATATGGCTTTCATCATAAACAGGGTGCGTAAAAAAGCTCATTGTCCTTTCTGAAAGCCATTTTGCCTTCTTACACTCTACTTTTGTATAATCAATCTGCCGTGCATTGGGATCTTTGAATGGATATTTCAATCTCCCAAAGCCATTCTGTTCAACATAGGCCTGTTCTTTATACATCTCAGGCCACTGTACTCCATAGACAGGTACTCCTTCTGCCTCCATTGCATTTACAAATTGTTTTACCGGTACTTTCAATCTTTCAGCATCAAGAACAAAGGGAGCCCACCAGAATGCATTCTGTCTCTCCTGGGTATCAACTGGTGGATAAAGCACAAGAGGATGGTCTTTCAAAGCGTTTATAAGATACTTTCCATTTCTCTTTCTGTTTGGTAGATTCCAGGTATCAAACCTTTCCAGTTCGCACAGCCCTATCAAAGATTGTATTTCGGTCATTCTGTAATTAAATCCTACCCTTCTATGAATATATGTAAGTTTGGCTTCAAGCTCAAGAAGCCTCAACCTTTGCTGAACATCATATCCATGGTCTCTGAATGACTTACATTCCCAGTGAAGATTTTCACCATTTGTAATAACAGCCCCTCCTTCGCCACCGGTTGTAAAATGCTTGCTCTGACAAAAGCTAAAACAACCAATATCTCCGATTGTTCCTGCCTTCTTTCCTTTGTAAACGCCGCCAAAACACTGGGCACAATCTTCAATCACATAAAGATTGTGTTTCCTTGCAATTTCAAGAATAGGATCCATGTCAGCAACAACACCATATAGATGTACGACAAGAATTGCCCTTGTCCTTTCATTTATATGCTGTTCAATTCCTTTCGGATCAAGGGTATGGGATTCATCTACATCTGCAAACACAGGCAATGCTCCTGCCTGAAGGATACAGAAGGAAGAAGCAATAAATGAATAGGATGGACATATCACCTCGTCTCCAGGGCCTATTCCAAGGGCTGCAACAGCCGTATGAAGAGCACTGGTTCCATTGGTTGTGGTGATTGCGTATTTTGCACCATTCCATTTTGCCCATGCCTCTTCAAATTGCGTTCCGTAATTTCCTGTCCAGTAGTTGACTCTTCCTGTTTTCAATGGCTCAAGTGCCCTTTCAATAGTTTTTTCCGAGAACGCTGGCCACATTGGAAAGGGTTTATTGTTAATTTTTTCTCCGCCTTCAATTGCAAGTTTCGTCATATTTCCCTCCGTGTAAAATATCAGAAATTGTTTGAGAATATTTTAGCAATCCAATATGTTTTGTCAAAAATAATTTTTAAGTATGCTGGTTTCTGCTAATTTCGTCCCCATACGTTTCTTAGTATTGAAAGATACTGGCACGTTTAAATTATGTCTATGGATGTTATTCCTTACAAAGTTTAACAAGTCGGCCTGCGTTTTTTACAGCATAACCATAAAAGTCATTATTGAAATAAACAAACACTTCCTTTGTTTTTCTCCAGATTTTAATTTTAGACGAAAGTTCTTTCAGTTGGTTTTCAGAATATTCAGAAGCAAAAAGTTCTTGCGGTCCATGCATTCTCATATAAACAAAATCAGCAGTTATATTTTCCATTTCAGGATATCTTGAAGAATTCGCGATAACCCAACCAGCATTATATCTTTTAAGCAATTCACATATTTTTTCATTATCCCAGGAGGCGTGCCTGAATTCAAATGATATTTTTATTTCATCTTTTGACAGTGAAAAAAAATTTTCAATTCTTTCCAGATTTTTTACATTATATCTGAAACTCGCAGGAAACTGAAACAGGATTACACCAAGTTTCCTGCCCAGAATCTTTGCGCCATTAATAAATTTCCACCATTCTTTCTCAATTTCTGACAATCTTTTAATATGTGTAATGCTTCTATGAACTTTTACTGAGAAAATAAAATTGTCAGGCACCTGACAATACCAGTTTTTATAGGTTGTATCTTTCGGAAAATGATAGAAAGAAGAATTTATTTCAACTGTATTGAAATATCGGGAATAAAATTTTAGATATTCCTTTGATGAAAGATCTGCGGGATAGAATATTCCCTGCCAATCCTGATAGTTCCAGCCACTTGTCCCGATAAAAAGATTCTTATCAGGCATATAACTCTTCGATAAGAATTCTTCTCATCCTCAATGTACTAACAAAAGAACCTCTGCTTGTCTCACCGTCTACACAATAGGATATCAAAACCGCGTCTTCAGTGAAATGAATAGCAGGATAACAAAAGCCGTGTCTGGGAGAATCTTCCAGAAGTTTATGATGCTTCCAACTTTTTCCCTCGTCATCACTTATGGCACAGACCAGTGGAGTTCTTCCCCTTGAAATCGGCTCTGGCTTTTCTGTTTCAAATATTCTGCTATGGTCATTCCAGACAACCAGAAGGTCTCCTGTTTTTGGAATTCTTTTTACATGCATAGGACTTGATGGACTCACAAATTGAGATGGCTCAGGTTCAGTCCAGGTCTGTCCCTGGTCATCACTGAATGACTGCCATTGTCTTCCCTCTTCACCTGGCCTCGTCCATGACCATAATCTTCCATTTTTCAGTTCAATAACTCCTGGTTCCTGTAATCCATGTCCTGAAGGAAAACACCTGTAGTAATTTGTCAAAGATTCAAGCCAGTTTTTACCTCCATCATCGCTTAAAAAGAAAAGAATCAGGGCAGGCGAAGAAAAAAAGCTTCTCACTTCTTCTCCAGGAATAAGAACCGAAGGACCCCTGTATCTGTGCAATGCAGCAGGAACAATAATACGACCGCATTTCATCTGTATCATTCTGTCATTATTTACAACATAATAACCGGGTTCCCAGGCTATAGAAATCGGTTCAGAAAGGGTTTCAAGTTCATCTTCACTTGTACGAATATAGGGCATGCATATTTTTCTTCCATCCTTTCTGAGATAAACAACTGCTATTTTTCCGTCCTGAAGCCGCAGCAGGGAAGGGCTCATCACATTGGTTGTGCCTTCTTTTTGTATTAATACTTTGTCTTCTCTAGACCATGTTTTGCCATCATCGTCTGAATATTTTGTGGCAATCACTGCTTCAGCAAAATCTGAGGTTGAGCCAGAAAATTTTGACCAGGCAAAAACAATTCTTCCTGATTTTAATGTAATGAAACTTGCTTCACTATGCCTTGGATTTTGGTCTGTTGGGTCAATCTGTAAAACTATCTTTCCTGGCTTTGTGTTGGTTTTCATCTGTATCCTCCTGTTACAGTTCCCTGTCAAAACTTCTGTACTGCAGCGCTTCTGCAATATGACTCAGTGTTATTTTTTCTGATTCTTCAAGGTCTGCTATTGTCCTGGCGACCTTTAAAATTTTATCATAGCCCCTGGCAGATAGGTTCATTTTCTCAAGTGCTTCTTGAATAAATCTTTTACAGTCATCATCAAGGATACAAAATTGTTTCAATTGTTTTGTGTCCATATGCGCATTGCAGTAAATTCCTGTACCCCTGAATCTGTGAAATTGAATCTTTCTGCATTTTTCAACCCTTTTTCTGATGGTTTCTGAATCTTCACCACTGGAATCAGAAACAAGATGCCTTGAGCCAAGTGCTGAAACTTCAATATGGATATCTATCCTGTCAAGAAGTGGCCCGGAAACTTTTTTTCTGTATTTAATAATCTGCGGCACAGTACACCTGCACGGTCTTCTATCATCTCCGTAATAACCACATGGACAGGGATTCATTGCAGCTACAAGAAAGAATCTTGATGGGAATTCTATTTTCCCTTTTGCCCTTGAAACAACAACCCTTCCATCTTCCATTGGTTGTCTGAGTGCCTCCAAAACATCCCTGTGAAACTCTGGAAGTTCATCAAGAAACAAAACTCCATTATGCGCAAGGGATATTTCTCCTGGCTTTGGTATTGCGCCTCCACCTATAAGGGCAATATCTGAAATTGTATGGTGTGGTTGCCTGAAAGGCCTTGTAGTAACAATTCCTCCGTCAAGAATTCCAGCAACACTGTGTATTTTTGTTATTTCTATTGCCTCTTCAATTTCAAGAGAAGGAAATATTGTTGGAATTCTTTTCGCAATCATACTCTTGCCTGTACCAGGCGGACCTATCATCAATATATTATGTCCACCGGCAACAGCAATCTCTATTGCTCTTCTGGCGACCATCTGTCCCTTTACCTCTTTGAAATCTACCTCGTATTTGTTGTATTGGGCAAGAATTTTTTCACTATCAATTTTATAGGGTTGTATCTCCTTTTTCCCTGAAAGAAAGTCAACACAATCCTTCAAACTTCCAACACCATAAACTTCAAGGCCAACAATTGCTGCTTCAAGTACATTTGCAGAAGGTACAATAAACTTGCTTTTTTTCTCTTTTACAAGAATTGCCATCGGTAGCACACCGCTAACACTTCTTATAGAACCATCAAGTGCAAGTTCTCCAACAAAGTAGAAGTCATTTACCTTATCAACTGGTATAATCTGACCCGCTGTAAGAATGCCAAGAGCAACCGGAAGATCAAAGCATGAACCTTCCTTTTTTAAATCAGCAGGTGCTAAATTTATCGTTATTTTTGATTGGGGAAAATCAAAACCTGAATTTTTTATGGCTGGCTTTATTCTATCCCTGCTTTCTTTCACTGCCTGATCAGGCAGCCCAACAATTGAAATCCCAGGTATTCCTTTTGATATATCAACCTCGACACTTACATCGTACCCATCAATTCCCCAGACAGCAACAGAATGAATTTTTGAAAGCATCTTTCAGTTTGCAGGAATAATTTCACAATCCCAGTTGTTTCCCTGTATCACTACTGAAACCACTTCAAATCTGATTGAACAATTTGCAAATCTATGTTTCTGAATATACTGGCTGGCAACAGTGAAAAGCTTTGAAAGTTTTCTATTGTTAACCGCTTCTACAGGTGAGCCGAATTTATCTGAACCTCTTGTTTTTACTTCAACAAAAATAATAGTTTTTTTCTTCTGTGCAATTATGTCAATTTCTCCAGCTTTTGTTCTGTAATTCCTCTCCAGAATTCTATAACCTTTTCCCTTCAAAAACCCCACTGCAATCTCTTCACCCTCTAAACCAAGTTCCCTCTTATCCGACATTTTCAGGTCTTTTTCTTTCTCAAATAATACATCTTTGCCCTTGGTGCTAAACGATTATCTTTTCTTGATTTAACCAACTTTATCTTAACAATACTGGGCGAATATATTGGAAAGATTCTTTCAACACCTTCTCCATAAGAAATTTTTCTGACAGTAAAAGTTTCCCTTAAACCACCCCCTTTCCTGGCGATACATGTGCCTCTGAAAATCTGTATTCTTGTTTTTTCTCCTTCCTGAACACGGATATGAACCTCTATCTCGTCTCCGGGATAAAATTCTGGGATTTCCTTTTTCGGTTTTAATTCTGATTCAAGAGCGGCTATTTTTGGATGCATCCTGTCCCCCTTTTTTATTGATAAACAATCTGTAAAGATCCGGTCTTTTTTGTTTTGTCCTCTCAATTGCCTGCCGCAACCTCCATTGTTTTATCTTTTCATGGTTTCCAGACAAAAGGATTTTGGGCACTTTCAGTCCTCTGAAATCTTCAGGCCTTGTATAGCATGGCCAATCAAGAAGACAGTCAAAAAATGAGTCGTATTTTTGTGTTTCTTCTGGAAGCACACCCGGCAAAAGCCTTGTAATACAATCCACCATCACCATTGCCGGCAATTCTCCGCCTGTAAGGACATAGTCTCCAATAGAAATTTCCAGATCCACTATTGTACGAACTCTTTCATCCACACCTTCATAATGGCCGCATATTATAATCAAACCCTTTTCTTTTGAAAGTTTCTTTGCCATGTCCTGGTTGAACATTTCACCCTGCGGGCTTGTCAAAATTGTTAAGGATTCTTTATTCTGACTCTTAACTTTTTCTACCGCAAGAAAAATCGGCTCACAGGCTAAAACCATTCCCTTTCCACCGCCATAGGCAGCGTCATCGACCTTTTTATGCTTATCCTTTGAAAAATCTCTCAGGTTCCACAGATGCAATTTCAGTATACCTCTATCCTGAGC
>JAOAAW010000070.1 GCA_026418655.1 bacterium
GAAACAAGAACATTCAACATAATATTCCATGGAACCGACATCCTTGAAAAAATAGAGATAATCAGAAATGGCGAAATTGTCGCCACTATTGACGAGAAAAAAGAAGATATAGAAGTACACTGGCAGGACAGCACACCAGTAAAACAGATTTTACTTCCACCGACAAAATTTTCAAAACAGCCATTTGCCTTTTATTACATCAGGGTTGTACAGAAAAACAGAGAAGTCGTCTGGGCAAGCCCGGTCTGGATAGTGCAGTATGAATCTTAAAGGTTTATAAATATGCTGAAAAGTTCTTCCCTGATATTCACAATTCTTCTTTCCTCAGAAGAGATAACTGCTGCAATGCATGTTGCAACTGTTTTTGTCCCTTCCATTTCATCTGTTTCAATGGGTTTGTTATTTTGAAGGCAATCAATAAAGTACTTTATTTCTGCTGCTACATTGTGGTGTGCAATATTGACAGGAATTTTTGCAAAGTTGTAGTTTGTTTTTGTCTTGAAGTACTTTGTGGAACAAAGCAGAATATGGTCTGAAGTGTTATCAGAAATTATTGTACCTTTTGTTCCGTAAAAAACACTTCTCATAGTATACGGCCTGATACAGCCTATAGAGCAAAAAACCTTTCCCATTATTTCGTTTTCAAATTTATAAATTGCAATTGTGGCGTCATCAACAGGCCAGTCAGTCAGACACTTGTGATTTGAATAAGCAAACCCTTCCAAAGGGTCTCCTGCAATCCATCTTAACAGGTCAACTGCGTGACATCCACCGCCAATAAACGGTTTTCTCCTTGGATCTTTTCTCCATCTCCCAACCCCTTCTGCGACCCTATAATCATGGGCATATTCACTTTCAACAAAAAACAGTTCGCCTATTTCTCCTGAATCAATAATCTGTTTTGTCAGGACAAAACCTGGTGCAAACCTGCATACCTGGCCTATCATAAATTTTTTTCCTGATTGTCGTACTGCTTTAATAATTTCAATACAATCTTCTAAATTCAAAGCGAGTGGCTTTTCACACAACACATGTTTTCCTTCCATCAAAGCATCAATACAATGCTGTCTGTGGTAATAATCAGGGCTTGCAACAGAGATAATGTCAATATCATTGATTTTAGCAAGTTCTCTGTGATCCGTTGTTGCCAGGGGAATATTAAATTCCTTCCTAACCAGTTCAAGGGTGGTTAAATCAGTATCACATATTCCTGTAACTTCAATATTGTTTTGAAGGTAGCCGGCAAGATGTGCCCTTCCCATCCTCAATCCTATTATACCCGCCTTCATTTTTCACTCCGAGAATTTTAAAAATATGATGTTAATTTCTTCTGCATTTTTTAAGAAATGTTTTTATAAAATCTACTTCTGTCCTATCGTAAGCATTGCCATCTGCCCTGAAAATATCATGGAGCCATACCTCTGGTTCTTTTTTAAATCTCTTCACCCATGAAGAATAAGGGTATATTGTTTGGGTTTTGCCAGAAACCAATCCCCAGTTGATGGCACCTATTCCATACTTAAAAAATAATGGTAGATGTGTTTGGAAGATACTTCCGTAATTACGGGCTATATATTCTGTACATATGAGTGGCCATTTCCCGATGCTTTTCTTAAGCTCCATTATCAATTTTTCAGTAGATTCATAAGGTCCATAGTGGTGAAATGTAATTACATCTGCAAACTCAATGGCTGCCTGCGCCTCATAAGTACGTCTATTCCAGCAGGTAGTAACGGGTTGGCTGGGATTTATCTCTCGAGCCCATTTATAGACATCATGAAGTAAAGGTAGCATAAGGGTTGGTCCTATTTCAAATCTTTCAACAGGTTTGTTTTTATGTGGGATAAACCATATCGCAGCTGGTTCATTGTACAGGTCCCACATCAAAATTCGTTTATCCTGTGAAAAATGTTCAAGAATATCTTTAACATAGAATTCCAGTGCTTTTCGTAAAGATTCATCGTGCTGATATCTTATCAGGGTTTCTACACCAGGGCTTTCTATCCAGCGAGAGTTGTGTATACCAGAAATTGGTGATGGTTGTTTTCCTTGATGAAAATATCTCTGTCCACAGTTGTCAAATATCACCACAATAGAATTGATATGGTGTTTGTTATCTATATCAAGAAACATGTCGAACCGTTTCAAAAATTCATGTCTGTTCTGCTCGTAAGCCAGATTGTGTAGAAATACTCTTATCGTATTAAATCCAAGGTCCTCTGCCCAGTTCAGTTCTCTGTCAATGGTCTTTTCATCAAAGGTATCTTTCTGCCACATCTCAAGAGAGTTAGCAGCAGTGTTAGGGATAAAGTTGCACCCAACAATCCAGTCCTGTTTGTCATACCATTCTTTAGCCTTCTTTATACTCCATCTTTTTTCTTTTAAGTTCTTTTTCATCACATGATAGGGCCTGTTGACAATTTATCAAACTTATATTCTCGCTGTTCCGAATCCTAATCCTTTCAAATCTGCAAGTTTGTGCTGCTGTTCTGCTTCATATAATTTCCATATTACCCTTAATCCTTCAAGGCTGCTTACAGCATCTGTGAGAGGGGTTTTACCTGTTATAATACAGTCAACAAAATGTGCCATTTCCTCATCGGTTGGTTTGGCATCTGGAACTTCCATCAATACCTCTTCAACCTGTTTGCTTCTCATTGTTCCGGCATCATGAATGGTTGCCATGTGATGCAGTATCAGTTGGCCCTTTTCTCTGCTGACCTCAAGCATTCCATCTTCACAATGAGCGTGAAAAGAGTATTTCAACCTGCTTCCACGAGCTCCCCAGGTTCCAAAATGATAACCCAGAATTCCTTTTTCAAACTCAATCGTAACATTACTCGTTCCTTCCCGTTCCATCCATGGAGTACAGCGATTTGTACCTATGTGGCAACCCCATAGTGGCTTTCCAAGAAACCATAGAAGTAAATCAATATAATGACATCCATGGCTGAATAACTGTCCACCGCCAAGCAGTTTTGCTGACCTTGCCCAGTGTCCTTCAGGATAAATTGTTAATTGTTCAGTCCATATTGACATCTGGAAAATATCTCCATACTTTTTTTCATCAACCAGACGTTTCATCTCACGGATCAAAGGATGATATCTCATGCAATATGCTACCATTAAGGTAACTCCCTTTTCTTTTTGTTTGTTTATCATTTTTATACATTCTTTTTCGGTATTTGCCATTGGTTTTTCAACAAGAACATGTTTTCCGGCATCCATACATTCTAAACTTACTTCACAGTGCAGATGGTGTGGCAGAACTATTAAAACCGCATCAACATATTTCAAAATGTCATGATAATCTGTTGCGACAACAACCTTGTTATCCAATAATCCTGCTACTGCCTCTGCCCTTTCTTTGATAACATCTGCAACTGCTGTAACAACGATCTTTTCTCTGACACGGTCAAAACGAGACGCATGTCCTGTTGCCATACCACCACATCCAATGATACCTATTCTTATTTTATCCAATGGACACCCCCTAGTGGTTAAAATTAAATACTCCTGATAAAACTAATCCTGAGATCAATCCTTTTGCCAGATTTTTATTGCCTTTTTAACTGCATTTATTGCCTCTATATGTTTCTTACGCCAGCATTTTAGAGTTGATCGCCATGGAGCTTGTAAATATCCAAGTAACATTTCGGGTGCAATATGTTTTTTACAATATTCAACAGTCATAACAAAATTTTCTTTACATTCATAATTGCTGCCAGCTGGAATTTGGTGATAATGATTTCTGGCAAGCTCAAGATATACTTCAGGGATACCTCTTTCAAAAATTCTCCCATAATACCAGTTGCTGTGAATTACACTTCTTGGCATCTTAGCCAGAAAATCCTTTGGATGATCCCAGAAAAAATCAGACCATATCTAGGCACGAACACCCTTTTTTTCAACCTGGTTAATTAAAAAATAGAGGTCATGCCACCAAAGTTCATACTGTCGGATACAGGCATAAAGAAAATTTGCCTGGTGACCTGCTGTTTCCTCGTCCATTCCAAGGTGGAAATAAC
>JAOAAW010000086.1 GCA_026418655.1 bacterium
ACTCCCAGCACAGCGATTCCATATCTCTGTCCCGTATCGACAAGACGCGTCATATTATGAACCGACTGCGTTTCATATTCTCCGCCAATAAAAACCTGTACAGCAAGTGCAGCGGCATTTAATCTTATGGCATCTTCAATATCCATTGCTATCTGTTCATTTGAAAGTTCTTTCAAAATGCTGGGTCCACCACTTGCTCGCAACACAATGCCACCAGGATAGGTTGGTGGTATAACACTGCGGAGTATTCCGCGTGTTAACATGAGTGTGTCAGAATATCTGAGAAGTGGAACAATTGTTATATCAATTCTTTCAAGGCCTGTGGTTGGACCCTGAAAATAGCCATGGTCTATGGCAAGCATTACAGTTTTTCCTGTTTCTGGATTAAATATTTTTGCCAGCCTGTTTTTTATTCCCCAGTCAACATTGTTTGAGCCTTTTAGAAAGAATGCCTTGGTTTTTTGCGGGATTTCAGGATAAAAGTTTTTTTCTTTTTTTTCATCAATTTCAGGCATGACATCCTCCCTGGTTTTTGGTTTTATTATAACTGAGCAATCTTTAGTTGTAAAAATCATCCGGTTGTATAATTCAATGCATTATGATAACATAAAAAAGGTCCTTATCGGAGAAGCCAATGAAAGAGATAATAAGCGAGATTGTGAAAAAAGAGCAGGAATCAAAGGAAAAGCTTGAGCAGGCACAAAATGAAGCTAGGAAAATTATTTCAGAGGCAGAAAAACAAGCTGCTGAGATAGTAAGGGAAGCAAAATTAAAAGCTTCCCATAATTCTGTTGAAATGATAAAAAAGGCAGAAAGAGAATTTGAAAAGAAAAAGGAACAGGCGATTGTAGAAGAAAAGAGTAAGTATGAAGCCATAAAGAAAAACTGGCAGCCGCTTATTGATAATAAAGCACGAAGAGTTTTCAGAGAAATTATAGATATAGGTCACCTTACCGGTAAACTTTTCGAATGAAATGAGGCATATCTCAAGATACGCTTACCCGAATACAAGAATAAGGGCAATGATATCAGGTTTGCTCGGTGAGGATTTTTTTACAAGGGTTTCTGGTTTGGATTTTAACTCCTTTCTTGATGCTCTTGAAAAGACGGCATATTCTGACATAATAAAAAATCGCCAGACACTCACACCAGAGGAATTTGAAGTTTCCTGTATTTCATATGACCGGGAGAAATTAAAAAAGATTTCCTCCTTTTTTTTATCAAGGAATGAAAAACATCTGATTTTTGTTCTTGATGAAAGATATACCATTGAACAGATTAAATATGTACTCAGGTTATGGAAAAAAAGACAGCAACCATTTCATCCTGCGTCAGCAGGTGAATTTTCATCTGTTCTGAAAGCAGAAACCATTGAAGATGTAATAAAAATACTTGAAGATTCTGAGTATGCTCTTGCTATTGAGAAAGCAAAGGATTATTTTAAGAAATCTGGCTGGCTTTATCCGGTTGAAATTTCCATAGATAGACAATATTTTGAAAAATTGCAGGCAGCAATAGAAAAGCTTTCATTTTCTGACAGAATCGTGGCAAAAAACATACTGGGCGCTGAAATAGACAGGGAAAATCTTTTATGGCTCGGAAGGATCAGATTATACTATTTAGGAAAAGAGCCTGCTGATTTTTTCGGGTTTTTTCCTGGCGGGGCACGTCTTTCTGAAAAAGAACTGAAAAGATTGATGAATGAGGAAAGATTTCGCGTGGAGGGATTGAAATTGCCCGGATACTATGAAAATATTATTGAAAAACTTCCTGAAAGACTGTTGGAAATAGATAATATCCTTGAAGGGATAATAATTCACCAGATAAAAAAAGCACTTATAGAAAGACCTTTTACCATCGGGATACCACTGGGTTATATTTTTCTTAAATTGCGAGAGACAAGGCGGTTAATTGGAATTTTTGTTTCAAAGTATTTTGCGATGAAACTTTATCAATGAATATGTTACCGGAAAAACTTGTTCTTTTAATGGCGGTCGTGAGAAAAAATATGGCAAATGCAGTACTTGCCAGACTTCTGCACACCGGTATTTTTCATCCAGTTGACATCGCATCCATACCTGATGTAAGCAATTATGCAGGAAGATTGCAGAATGATTTTGAATCTTCAAGATGGAAGGATATTGAAAAAAGGTTAAATTTTATTTCAAATGAGACAGGTTGTTCTTTTACTTCAACAGATATTGCTATTTCCTATGTTGAAGCAGAAACAACCCTTTTCGAGATAGAAGAAAATCTTAAGCCCCTGCTTGAAAAAAAATATCAACTTAACAGGGAACTTTTAGATTTACATAGTCTTATTGAAAAAAAACCGGTCTATCTTCCTCTAACTACTGGTTCATATACTTTCATTCATGCTGAAATCGGACAGATAAAGGCAGGAATGCTCGGGATTATGGAAAATATGCTCGGAAATATTCCCAGCTTAACCATACCCGGAGAAGAAAAAAATGGTCTCATTATTATCGGAATTGTTATTCTTAAGAAGGACCTGCCAATTTTTGAAAGAATAAAGAAAGAGATCGGCTGGTTGCCTGTGCCATCGGATATCACAATAAGTGAAATACCGATTGAACAACACAGAGAGAAAATAGAGAAACTGAAGGATGAAATTGAAGAAAATAATAGAAAAATCAACAAAGTAGTTGAAAAAAACAAAGAGATTCTTTGTAGTATAGCAACATCAATTGAAATCGTTCAGAAAATTTCAATTGCCAGAAAGAATACTGGAACTACAGAAACAACCATGATTATCTCTGGGTGGATTCCCGCGGACCAACACAATAGAGTATCAGAGATAATAACCAAAACAGACCCTGTAAGTTATTGTCAGTTTATTCCAGCAGAAAAAACAGGGATACCCATAGAGAATATCCCGGTTCTTTTCAGACATAATAGATTTTTGAAACCTTTTGAGTTGATTGTGCAGACATATGGATTATCAAGATATAAAACCCTTGATCCCGCATTATTTGTCGCGCTTTCCTTTCTTCTCATTTTTGGTGCAATGTTTGGTGATATTGGACATGGTATTGTTTTTATTATTCTAGGATTTTTTCTGTTATTGCGGGCGAAGGGCAATTTTAAACAGGCAGGTTATCTGGTCAGTTATACAGGATTTTCATCAGCAGTATTCGGGGTTCTATATGGCAGTTTTTTTGGTATAGAGTTCCACCCTATCTGGCTGAATCCAGTGGAAGACATCTCAAAAATATTCAAAGCATGCATTATTATCGGAGCAATCATTTTGACAGCAGGAATTATAATTAATATCATAAATCACATAATTAACAGGGATAAGGCCAGCGTTTTTTTTGATAAAGCGGGTGTTTTTTCAGGGTTAATTTTCTGGACAGGTGCAGCAATGACAGGATTGTATATTTCAAATGCAGGACAGGGTATAATTAAAATTCTTGGATTAATTTTTGCCGCAGCAATTCTTACAGTTTTCTTAAGAGTTGTTTTTGAAGCTGTTAAACATAGAGAAGGAATTCTTGTTGGGTTGATTGAAGGTGTTCTTCATGTCTTTGAGATATTGATGGGATATCTTGCAAATACTGTTTCATTTATTCGTATTGCGGCATTTGCCATTAACCATTTCGGGTTTTTTATGACAATTTTTGCAATTTCAGATATGTTGCGAAAAACAACTGTAAGCTGGTTGTCCTGGCCTGTAATAATCCTCGGGAATGTTTTTGTGATTATTCTTGAAGGTCTTGTTGTGATGATACAGTCTCTCCGTCTAAATTATTATGAGTTTTTTTCAAGATTTTTTATTCCTGGCAACACCTCTTATCAACCACTTTCCATTACAGCTTTTAATGAAAAAATTGAAGAGTACATAACATAAAAAAGGAGGCATGATGAGATTTTTTAGTAAGATTTCTGGCAGGTCATTGCAGGTTGCATTGCCAACGCTTCTTATTATGGCAGGATATGTATGGGCTCAGACGCCAGTGGTTGATCCTTCGAATGCCGGAAAAGCATTTTATGCTGCAGCACTTTCAACCGGTATTGCTGCGATTGGTGCTGCAATAGCTGTTGCGTATGTAGGAACTGCGGCCGTCGGTGCCCTTGCTGAAAAACCAGAACTTACAGGTAGGGTCTTAATTTTTGTGGGTTTGGCTGAGGGTATTGCAATATACGGTCTTATTACAGCAATTATGATTCTTGGGAGGATACATTAATCATGAAGGTATATTGTATTTCCGATTATGAAAGTGCACCGATTTTTAAACTGGTTAATATTTCAACATTTGAAGTAACAAACAGGAAAGAGACAATTGGTATTTTTAATATGATAACCAGAGATGCAGATGCAGGAATAATACTTATAACAGACAGGATTGCACATTTAATACGAAATGAAATAATGTCTTTTGTCAACAAAAATGACAGGCCATTGATTCTGGAAATTCCTTCATATTCAAATTTGATTAAAAACGAAGACAGAAGAGAAAAAAATGGAACAATATCAGGATGAAAGGACTGGGGAAAGCTTAATTTCGGAAATTGAAAAATCAGCGTCAGCAAAAATAGAACAGATTATGCAACAGGCCAAGACAGAAGCACAGAAGATTTTAGATGATGCTGTGAAAACTGCAGAAGAAATTATAAGGATTGAAAATGAGAAAACACAGCAGCAGATATCGGAGATGGAACAACGTGCGGAATCTTCAATCAAAATGGAATTAAGGAAGATGCACCTTGAATTTAAGAAGGAATTTGTTGAAAAAGTTTTTGAAAAGGTTAATAGGATGGCTGGTGATTTCAGGAATAATCCAGAATATAAACATTTTTTGAAAAACGCTGTTCTTGAGGCAATAGAAGTAATCGACAAGCCAAAGGTCGTCATTAGGTTTTCTTCTCTTGATAGGGATTATTTTACGCCTGAATTTGAAAAAGAAATTACAGAAATTTGCAAAAAAGAGCTGAAAAAAGAAGTTTCAATAACATTTGTCAGAACCGATAGTCAGGATATCGGAATTACAGCATTCACAGATGATGGTTTCATAATATACGAAAATACATTTTCTGCGAGAATGAAAAGGTTGTACGATGAACTCTATACACAGCTTATGGGAGAAGAGATTTAATGGCAGACATCATTGGAAAAATTATAAGGGTTAATGGACCTGTTGTTCTGATAAGATGTGATGAAAGTGTAAAAATGCTTGATATGGTAGAAGTTGGGGATTTCCGCCTTGTTGGAGAAGTTGTTAGAATTAAAGAAGAAATTGCATATGTTCAGGTTTATGAAGATACAACTTCACTGAAGGCTGGAGACCCTGTTTATTCTGATAGGGTACCTTTATCCCTTGAACTTGGGCCTGGTCTGATCGGTAATATTTTTGACGGTATTCAGAGACCGCTTGAAAAAATAAGAACACTGGAAGGTGATTTTGTATCAAGGGGATTGCACATTTCAGCCCTTGATAGGGAAAAGAAATGGCACTTTGTTCCTGTGAAAAAAATTGGAGATAAAGTTGGGCCCGGGGATATTATCGGTGAAGTTCAGGAGACAAGTTTAATAAAACACAAGATCCTTATACCACCTGATAAACCAGTCGGAACACTGGTTTCCAATGCAGAAGAAGGTGATTACAGTGTTGATAATACTATAGCAGAAATTGAATCAGATGGAAATATTTTTTCT
>JAOAAW010000211.1 GCA_026418655.1 bacterium
TATTTCTTGGTGGCAAGGCATCGACAAATCTTGAAGTCAGGTCTGGACATTCTTTCAGAGGGCCAATCCCAAAACAAAATTACATCAATCCATTATTATTACTCAGTGTAAGCTTTTAGTTTTAAGATTGAACCTGTCCCGGAGAAATTCAGAACGATCAAGTATTATTGTCCGTACTTCAGCCATTTCCGGATATTGAAGAAAATCAAACAAACAATCAAAAGCCCAATCATTTTGCTCAAGGGTTTTAATCATTATATCCTGAGCGTAAAGATCGTCTTTTTTAAAAACATTCTTTATTGCTTCAGAAAGGAAAGGTGTCTGGATAATTGCCTTTGCTGCATTGGCTCTAACTATCCATTCTTTGTCATAAAGCAATTTCTCAACATACTCAAACAATTCCCTTCTGTTAAATTTCATTAATATTTTCGTAGCCATCACTCTTAATCTTATCTCCATTGATTCAGACATCGTTTTCATAATGCCTTCCATTGTTTGTCTTTCTTCGTCAGAAGAACAGGTATACCTCAATCTTTCAATAGCTTCTGCAATTTCTGTTATGGAACCACGCCTGAGAATTTCCAAAAATTCCTGGCAGGTAATAGTATCTTCTGCAGATATATCTGTGACTAAAATTGGATTTACACCGTGGCCTTCCCTATGTTCAGTTTTGCCCCATTTTATTTTTGGCTGGTTCCACGTTTTTAAAAAAAGTTTTACAGCACGAAAGGATGCCACTCCATTGATAACATTACTGACAAAAAGTCTTGGCACAGAAAGAAGACCAGGACCTATTCCATAAACTATTGTCACAAATACAATTCTTTGAATTATTCTTATGATCATAAAAATTGTCGCCACTATGATAAAGGAAAAAAGTAATGTTCCTGTATGAAACAATGGCTCCCATTCAAAAGGAAGTATCTTATACCGACCAAGTAGATAAATGATTACATATAAAAAAATCAAATAACCAAGTAAATTACAGGCAGAGGTAATCATTCCTTTTCTATCCTTTATTAAATTTTCCTTTACAGCAAAAGTCCCACTCCATCTCGTGGTTGCCCATTCCTGTAATGCAATGCCTGTAATCCACCTTGTTTTTTGTCGCACTGCCCTGCCAAAATCCGATGGAAAATATGCCCAGTTTGAAATAAAGTATTCCCGTTTACTTAAAGGCCTGTACCATGGAGATTTATCATCAGCAAGGATAATATTAACAAAAATTGAAGTCAATCCTGCTTCTCTACCTGCTCTTGCTGCACTGTAATCTTCAGTTAATGAACCATCATTAAAAACGCTATCTTTTCTTTTTAATTCCAGATAATTGAAAAATCTTCTTGAAAAACCTGTTCCAACTCCAGCATATGGCACAAACCCCTTCATTCTTTCCCTAACCATAATATCTTTCATATGATTCTCAGCAAATTCATCTGCATAAGTCCAGTGAACCCAGCTAAAAATTTTTGTGGGTAATGGTAAAATCGGAAGTTGAATAGCATCGACTCTCGGAATGAGATAGTTGTAAAGGAGAAATGAGTACGGATGAACAAAATCTTCTGCGTCGTGCATAACAATGATTTCAAAAAAAGTTTTATTTTTTTCCTCATATTCCTTCATTGCTCTATAAATATGGTTCAGACAATCTGCTTTATTCGTCGGTCCGGGTGTTGATGTAACAACCTTAACAATCTGAGGATTTTTTAATGCAAGTTCATCAACAGCATTTTGTGTTTCAGGATCATTTGGATATGTTCCAACAAAAATTATATACCTATTATAGTCAACACGGTTTACTATATTGTCAAGCATTTTATTAATTACACCGGATTCTTTCCAGGCAGGGACAAAAACCGCCAGCATCTGTTGCTCTCTTAATTTCAACCGTTCAAGTGAAAGCCTTTTTCTTCTCCTGAAACGTATTTTACGTGCGATGCGCCATGAATAACCCCAAATGTCATATACAAAATCCTGAATACCGCTCAGTGTATATATTACAACAACGAACCATGTCAACCCTATGAAAAAATCTCGCCACATCACCAGTATATCTAATTTTGTAAGCCACATATTTACTTCGGTTTCTTAGATAAAGCCCTGAGGAAGAGTTTGATGAAGAAGAAAAGTCCTGTCAATATCGCCAGAATTGCAACAATTAAAATAATTTTCATCAATGGTGTGTATTTATTCTTTTCTTTTTCTATCTCCTCAAGAATCTTGATACTTACGGTGTTAAAAGAATATACATCCAGAGAACTGGTTACTAATGCAACATCTCCAATAAATTTATCGTATTTGTCTTTATCAAGAAGAACCTCGTCTAAAAATTTAAGATCCCTGTCTCTCGCTATTATTGCGTAAAGAACACATTTTTTATTCCATGGTGATTCTATTGCCTGCACAATAATTCTTTCTCGGATAGATTGTTCAACCACGGGAAGTTGCGGATTAATTTCAATTTTGGTTCCGACTGGTAAGATATGCAGTTTTTCTGCAACCTCCTTAATATTTTTTATGTCTTCTGGTTCCCTTATCAGAATTATGCAATTCTGTAAAGATTTATCGTCAATTTTATCACCGAAAATAACATTCCATGTCAATGGTATCCTGTTAATCTGTCCTGCGCGAGCCGCAACAATTGCAGCTGTTGTAAGCTGATTTTCAGTTAGGTTTTCTGGTAGCCACATGGTTACCTCTTTTGGGGTAAGGGAGTGCTCATGTCTAACATAAGGGAAGTAATTAATATGGGGATAACCGTTTACATATCCTTTGGAAAAATTTATATATGATGTGTCCTCAATAAGAGTCCACGCCAATTCCTTATATCCTTTGCCACAATCTACTGTTCCGATATAGTGAAAAACCTTAAACTTTATCAACCATGCAGGCTCTCCAAGCAAATTTAATGGAATTGGTAAAAGAATTTCACCTTTATCCTTATTTTCCTCAGTGAGGCGTACACTTCCAACATAAATATTATTTATTAAAATTGTAAGAACCGACATTTCAGGTCTTAAAATTGCTGAGTGCTTAAATTTAATCATGATATAGGATTCTTTTCCAATAGGTGTCATTATTGGTCTGTTTATCAGGACATTTGCCTCTTTTAAAAAGGTGCCTTCAATCAGAATAGGATGTATACCCATCTCTGCGAATGTAACTTTTTGATATGGAGCCTTATTCTGCGGAATAAATCCCTCTGGAACATTCGAAACCGACATAAATGTCGAATCGCACGCCGTAGTCATTGCAGCATTCAGGGAATCAACTGCCTTCTTATAGCCCTGTTTATTTGAACCTGAAATCGCCATTTTTGCATATGTTTTGCCGTTTTGATAAAAAATTGAATTGCTGATATAACCTATTTCTTTATTTTTTACATTATCGGTCTCACTTTCCTCTGGGGTTTGAAAATACATTTCGTTGTTGCTATTAGTTTTTTCACCAACTGTGACCCTGAATCTCAGAGGTAGTGTTATGTTATTTAAACCCCAATTGCTCGCAAGAGAAAAAATAAGACCAGCATCAAAAGTACCAAATTTTTTATCAAGAACCCAGATTGATTGAACAGGTCTAACATCCAGTGAATCTAAGTAAGGAAAGGGATACAATGAAAGATATAGGTTTTTTACGGGTCCCCTTGTAATCACAAAAAATGATTCAGGACTCCACCTGATCCAGTTAGCAATATTCTCAGAATCAGCACATAATTCTTCAGTTGTATAATGCCTCGAAACAATTTTTATCTCGTTAAAACCCTTTTTAAAAAATTTTATTGGCAGTTCCACTTTCCAGGGCAATGAGTCACCACTTGCAGAAGGAAATCTCCGGCTCGCCACCGGATGGTCATTCAGAAGAACAGTAATAAAACCCTTATTTTTTAACAGGGCACTGGAGCAGGTATATACAAGTGATACGTATGCAGGAGAAGTAAATTTAAGCTTCGGGTTTAAATAAAACCAGTAAGAATACTCGTTTAGAGGAAAGACAAAACTTTTTTCCTCCTTGAAAAGTGGTATTTTATAAACCTTACTCTGCAGAAAAATCTTATTGCCTGTTCTAAGGTCAACTGTTTTTTCTGTAAGCGGATAAATAATTCTATCTGGAATGTAGTAGCCTATTCTTAAAAATGCTTTTGATTTAAAAGATAAAACTTCCTTCAGTAGTTGTTCTGCTTCCTTTTTTTCTTTAAAAAGACCAGCCCTTACTATATAATAATCTCCAATTTTTTCTACCCTTATATCTTTGATACCCTTTTTTAAAAAGTTTTCAGCCATGTTAATTGCTTTATCTTTTTCCGCTAAAGGAAATGAGGAAATTTGCACAGTAAAATACTTATTTTCATCCTTCATTTCCTGAGCCCCAATACCATGAACACTCGATAAAAAGACAACCTGAAATAAAACCAATAAATATGATTGCCATGATTTGATAAATTTGTTCTTGCTACAAAAAGAAAATTTCATAAATACTTCCTTGTCAGGTGAAAATAATGAGTAACTTTTTTATTAAAAAACGATCGTTGGGTTATTGTGAATAACGGGCATCTGGAAATGTCAATAATGTGTAGCTCCATTTTTTAATACAGCTTGGAAGAATTCTAGCATGATATTGTTTCTATGTCAATTCCCTTTCTGGCCTGTGTATCTCCTGTTATATATCAGTTTGAATATTTCCATTACCAGTATAATTGGTACAGCTAATAAAATTGTGTTAAGCCATTCATTTAAGGTAATGGGTTCAATTTTTAATACCCTCTGCATCACTGGAATATGCATACTCAAAATATGTACACCCTGAGCAATAATTACACCGAATACAAGAAAAATATTTTTTCTCAGCGGAATCTTAAATGTAGAACTTGTTTCTGAACGGCAATTAAAAACATGAAGATTTTCAAAAAATACCATTAATAACAGAAGTAAATTGCGTTTATGCAATTCGCTCATATGCGATATATTATCAAGAGAAAGCCAGAATCCAAAACAAATTAGACCCATGGTTACTCCTGATACAATGGTTTGACTTACCATCAGTGGGTTAAATATTTTTTCAGTGGGTTTACGGGGCGGTTTTTTCATAGCGCCAGGTTCGCCCGCCTCAAAAGCCAGACCGATATGCTGGATACCGTTGGTAACCAGATTTAACCAGAGTAACTGCACAGGAAGTAATGGCAGCGGCAAGCGTGCAATTACAGATACCAAGAAAAGAAAAATTTCAGCAGCGCCTGTTGAAACAAGAAGATAAATTACTTTACGGACATTGTCATAAGCATAACGACCTTCTTCAACGCCTGCAACAATAGATGAAAAATTATCATCAACTATAACCATTGAAGCAACTTCCTTTGCTACATCAGTTCCAGAACCCATCGCAACGCCGATATTGGCTCGTTTCAGGGCAGGTGCGTCGTTAACTCCATCGCCGGTAACAGCAACAAATTCTCCATTCCTAATCAATACATCAACTATTCCCAATTTTTGGGCTGGAGAAACCCTCGCAAAAACTGTTGTAGAAAGCACCAATTTTTCAAATCTTAGATTTTTGTATGAACCAGCCTGATCCAACATCCATCCAGTAACGACCGGTGTGTTTTGGTCCGCTATTCCTAATTCTCTGGCTATTGTTCCAGCAGTTTCAGGGTGGTCTCCTGTAATCATAATCACTTTTATTCCTGCTTTCCTGCATTCTTCAACGGACAACTTTACTTCAGATCTCAGCGGATCAATAAAACCAACGACCCCATAAAAAGTTAATTCAGGAATATCAGCGATATTATATTCTTCTTTTTTCTGGCGTGTTTCGCCTTTGTAACCTGCGAATGCCAAAACACGATATCCCATTTTCGCAAGCCTTTCCATTTCGGATATGATTCTATTTTTATCAATCTTTTTTGGTTCACCATTTATTGACATATTTGCGCAATAGTTTAAGACAACTTCAGTGGCGCCTTTAACACCAACATAAAATGAACCGTCCAATTCATAAAATGCTGCAGATAATTTATGTTCCGACTCATATGGGATCTTACCAATAATATTGATGTTTTGAACTTCGAGTAGATTTTCGGGATTCATGCCAAGTTTGTAACACATCCCGAGTAAAGCCACATCGATTGCATCACCGTGATGTATCCATGAATTATCTTCCTTGACCAGTGAGCCCTCGTTGGCAACAGCAGAAACAAAAGCAATTTTTTCAATTTCAAAAATGTCTGAAAACAAAATTTTATTACCTTTTTTATCGTATACCTGTCCATCACCGTTATAACCCTGTCCATCAACCAGATATTCATTCCCATCGGGCAATAGGATGATTTTTGCAGTTTGTTCGTTTACAGTTAGAGTACCCGTTTTGTCACTTGCGATCACTGTGCAGCTTCCTAAACTTTCAACTGCTGCAAGCCTTCTTACAAGTACATTTCGCTTCACCATTCTATTGGCGGCAATTGAAAGTACAACAGTCAATGCTACTGGAAGTCCTTCTGGAATAGCTGAAACCGACAAAGCGACCGCAAAAAAGAAGATCGAAACAAGGTCCATACCTTGAATCCGCAGAATAATGCCAAGTAAAAAACACAGACTCACAATAATGATAGCCACCTGCTTGGTGAATTTTTCCATGCGAACAATCAAGGGCGGTTTAGCAGATGCGGATTCACTGACATCTTTAGATATTTCACCAATCTGTGTATTAAGACCTGTACCAACAATAACTCCGGTACCCCTGCCTTTCATTACAGTAGAACCAGCAAAAGCCATATTGGTTCTTTCAGCAACGATTGTATTTTCATTCAATATACTGACATTTTTTTTCACAGGAACCGACTCACCTGTAAGAAGACTTTCATCTATTTCCAGGTCTGAAACCTCAAACAATCGAATATCTGCGGGTACTTTCATTCCGGACTCAAGAAGTACAACATCTCCTGGAACAAGGTCTTCAGCCATAATTTCTGATTCTCTGCCATTTCTTCTCACTCTCGTTTTTATTGTCATCAGCTTCTTCAAGCTACTTATGTTTTTCTCCGCATTATATTCCTGATAAGTTCCCACACCCGTATTTATCAAAATCACCAAGAAAATAAATATGGCATCCTTGGAATCTCCGATAGCAAGAGAAACAATAGCAGCAATAGCAAGTATGTAAATAAAGGGATTTATCAATTGACGGGTTATAAGTTCAAAAATGGTAGCTCTCTTACCTTCTGGAAGTTTATTTTTTCCATAAACACTCCTTATGGAATTTACTTCCTCCTCGTTCAGACCATCTGGTGATGTCTTTAATTTATTGAAGATTTCCTGAATGTTCAACGCATGCCAGATTTCCCTTGAATTTCTATTTTCCTGGTTTTGCATATGTTTTTATCCAGATAAAAAAGTGGCTCCGGCGGTAGGACTCGAACCTACAACCTTGCGGTTAACAGCCGCTTGCTCCACCATTGAGCTACGCCGGAATTATGAGACTACTTTCCACACGTCGAACAACTCTTGGATGAACAACTACTGCAGGAAGAAGAATCTGAAGATGAACTACTTTCTTCCTTTGCCCTTCTTAAATATTCTGGGCTTCTATAATCTGTTGTGTAAAAACCAGAACCTTTGTATATAACCCCGCCACCAAGTCCAATAAGACGGCGAACTTCACCCTTGCACTCTGGGCAGGTTTTGTCCGGTTCATCTGTCATTTTTTGAAACTTGCGATAGGAATGCCCGCAAACCTTACACTCGTAGTCATATGTTGGCATTTCTATCCCTCCTTTTTAAAAAATTATTATACTTCAATAAGCCAGTTGCAGTCAATCCTACAATATTTAGATTAGAAGGAATATCTTTCAGCTTCTTTTTATGTGGGTTCGCACTTTTTCAGCAGTTCCTCCCACCTTCTATCAATTTCCTTCTGAATTTCTTCTATGATATGTTCGTTTCCTGGTTTAAGAAGATGGGCAAAACGCGCCTGAATTTTTAACCACTCTATGATTGGTTTCTTTACTTTTGGCCTATAATTGAGTTTATACTTCCCCTCTATTAC
>JAOAAW010000108.1 GCA_026418655.1 bacterium
CAGGTAAACCCAGAGATACAGGCAGAAATATCAACACCCCAGGGACCAGTGAAACTAAATATAAAAAAGACAGGAGAAAAAACCCAGGTAAACGCTGAAAGCAAAAAAAGAATTAAGGTTGTTATTCTTCTTGAAAACGGAAAAAAAGAAATTGTTAGCACTGGAAAACTGAAAATACTTACCTGAGCGCAGATTTTTTCAAAGAGTAAACTGTCTTGCCACATCTATCATTGTAAAAAGATTTTCTTCTGTTTGTGCGGCTAATGGAATTGAAGAAGGAACCCCTGATGGAATAAGAATAAACTTTGTACTTCTTCCATTTTGAACAATAGAATCTTTACAGACCTGCGCGATTTCATATGCAGAACGGAATTCAATTTCCTCAAGTGGAGGTCCCCCCATGATTGTGATGTCAGGACCTGCAATTTTCCTGACCTTTGACACTGTCAATGGAAATTCTACTGTATTTATGGCTGGCTCAAGAATGTCTATACCCATTTTCAAAACATAGGGCAAAAGGTCTTCTTTCATATCGTGCCAGTGATAACAGATGTAATTTAAATTTCCAGACCTAAGGGTATTAATAAGTTTTGTATCTGGTTTTATTACATAATTTACAAACACATCCCGATAATTATGAAAATATTCAACAGGTAATGCCGGTGGAGTGAGGTATTCGGCCCCTCTTATTCTTATAATTGTATTATGCACCTGAAGGGATATTGCTTTATAGACATTTTGTAATCGTTCAAATAATAATTCAAAAAGATCGGAAATGAGTTTTTCGTTTTCAAGCATGAACTTTGGCAGATCTCCTGGCGCGAAAAGTGTTCCTGCAACACCTGCAGGGTCAGGTAAAGAAATTACAGGCATTGATTTATTGCCAAGAAAAGATTCTTTTTCAAAAAATTTGCTCATGTCAGGTGTGTAAGGAGTATATGGAAGAGAAAGAAATTTTTCTATATCATGTTCACTTGTAATCCAGGGCTTCAGTACCCACTGTTCAGAACTGAGCCTTGTGGTTCTTGCTGAACGGGTGAGAGTGCCTTTTTCAGTTTCCACAGACAGGGTTACAACTTCAGATATCCTTGTGTCCTGTTTTATTTCTTCCTTTACCTCAATTGAGCCAGGCGCCGAAAAGAAAAATCCTGTTGGTGGTCTGAAAAAATGGAAGTTATGACAGTCCTTTCGCATTCTTTCTAAAAGTCGCTGGAAACTTGAATGACCTGCCCAGAAACTCTTTTCATCATAGGGATCTATCTTATAAAGAGAAACAGGAATCTTTCCTATGTGTTGACCTCTCAAAAGGGCAAGAATTTCCTGCCTTGCATTTTCCATTATAGTTTAAGTATCCTGTCCATGCTTGTTGAAGCATGATAGATAACGGTTTCAGGACAATGTTTATATGCCCAGAATTCTGCGGTTGCATAACCCTGAAAACCGATTTCTTTTAGGGCTGCCATTACTTCCTTCCAGTTTACGTCTCCTTCAAGAAGCATGCAGAAACCATTGATATTTCCAATCTGGGTTTTGAAATCTTTGAAATGAATTTTTTTGATATGTTTTCCAAGAATCCTTATCCACATCTCAGGATAACTGTAAAGTACCACATTACCTGTATCAAAATAAACACCAACATAATCTGATTTGAAAGATTCAACAAAATTCTTCATCTCAAGAGGACTTAACAGAAATTTATTCCAGACAGGTTCAAGGCAAAGACATACATTATTTTTTTCTGCAAATTCAATGACATTGTTCAAAGATTGGCTTGTTCTCTGCCAGCAGACATCATAGGGAACAATCTCTGTCTGTGCAGACCAATCTGCCTGAACAACTCCTGGAATTATAAGAATGCCATCTGTACCAAGAATTTTTGCGCATTCAACCTGTTTTTTTATAATACTCTGTGACTTTTTTCTGGTTTCAGGGTCAGGAGAACTGAGGGTATACTTCCACAGTAATCCTGAACTTACGCTGGCAATCTTAAGTCCAATTTTTTCAACCCGATTTCTGAAATCTTCTATCTGTTTTTCTGTACTTTCAAGATTTAGATATCCTGTCTCATCAAGATTTGGTTCAACTGCATCATAACCAGCATCCTTTATTATTGAAAGAACATCATAAATATCTTTACCCTCAGGTGCAACCCATAGATTAATGCTCTTCTTTATCATATTGCCTCCGGCGTTAATAAACATAATTTACAGAAAATGGAGAATTTTGTCAATATGGTTAAAATAAAAGTCTACATTTGATTACAAATCCGTAAGAATTTTCTTGGTTTTCAATTTTGAATTGATTTTTTAGCTTTTATATTTTAACTATAGAATTGATAAAGATCACAGGTTGTTGTGTTGCATCTATTTTTCTCTTTTTTCCTTTCTGTGGGTTTGATTTATAATAACATCCATAAAAAAGGAGGCAAATGAAATCTTTTTGGAGATGGGCCGCCTGTATTGATCCCGACATATACCAGCCAGATGAAATAATTGAAATCTGTGATTTTGCAAAAATTGGCGCACTTGAAACAAACTGGCGCTATACAGAGGGCAAAATTGAAAAAGACATTGTGAAGCTTGGCGAAGATTTCAGAAAAGCAGGAATTGAACTCTATAGTTTTCATCTTCCTTTCACTCAGGATGATGATATTTCCTGCTTTTACGAGACAAAAAGGCTGGATGCCGTAAAAAGATTGATACCGGCAATGGAACAGGCACAATTATTAGGGTGCAGCGCAGTTGTGCTTCACCCAACAACGAATCCCTTTGATACAAGGATTGAGGGTTTTAACAGATATTTGACTCAGATGAGAAAAAGTCTGGAGTATCTTTTACCGGCTGCTGAAAAATTAAATCTTGTCATCTCACTTGAAAATATGCTTCCCAGACAGGGAGAAAGATTTGGGTCAAGGATAGAACATTTTAAGGTGTTTCAAAAAGAATTCGCCTGTGAAAATTTAGGGTTCTGTTTTGACACAGGACATGCCTTTGTTACCTATGGTCCAGAAGGACCAGTCAGATTTTTTGACGCAATTAAGGATAATATTGCTATTTTTCATATTCAGGATAATCCTGGAGATAGAGATCTGCACATTCCACCCGGAAGGGGACTGATAAACTGGAATGATTTTTTTAAAAAAATGGCTCAACTAAAATTTTCATTTCCTGCAACAATTGAAGCGGTTCCTTTTGCCCATACACAGGGTTCCAAGTATACAAAAGAATCCTGGAAGACTATGTTTGAAGAAATAAACGCAATCGTTGAAAATGTGCTGAAATTTTGACACAAGGGACAAAATCGGCTTTAATTAAACCTATGATACAGTTTAAGTTAACCTTCAGTCCAGAGGTCTTTGCAGGTCCAGACAGTTTTGAAAGATTGGGTGAAGTTGCAAAAAAACTGGGTGGCAACTGTGCATTTGTTGTTATTGACAGATTTCTGTCAGAAAAAACAGATCTTAAGGAAAAAACAATCAAGCTTCTTGAAGATCAGGGTATAAGGTCCATCATTTATGACAGAATAACATCTGAGCCAACAACAGATACAGGTAATGAATGTGTTTGTATTGCAAGGGAAAACAGATGTGATATTACAATAGGTATTGGTGGTGGAAGTGCTCTTGATACAGCAAAAGCAGTCGCGGGCCTTATAAAAAATCCAGGACTTATTGAAGATTACCAGGGTATTGATAAACTCAAGTTTCCATCAGTGCCAAAAATAATGATTCCAACAACAGCAGGCACAGGAAGTGAAGTTACTTTTACTGCCGTTTTCGTAAGGGAAAAAGAAAAGAAAAAAGGCGGTATAAACAGTAAATACCTTTATCCTGAGGCAGCAATTCTTGATCCGCTGTTGACTTTGAGCCTGCCGCCGCATATCACAGCATCAACAGGAATGGATGCATTCTGTCACGCGATAGAAAGTTATCTTTCAAGAAAGGCAAACTTTTTTACCATGCCCATTTCAATGGAAGCAATGAGGTTAATATGGAAGAATTTGCCTGTGGTTTTTAAGGATGGTAGCAACATTGAGGCAAGAGAAAAAATGCTCTATGCAAGTTTTCTTGCTGGAATTGGCCTGGCAAATGCAGGGGTTACAGCAGTCCATTCACTTTCATATCCGCTTGGAGGATTGTTTGGAATTCCTCATGGCACAGCAAATGCAGTTTTGCTTCCATATGTCCTTGAATCAGGTTTGCCACACACAGGGCATTTACTTGAAGAAATTGCCTGGAATATTACAGGAAAAGGTGTCACTGCAAAAAGTTTTATAGAGATGTTGAAGGAATTTGAAGAATTTCATGGGATTCCACAAACCCTGACACACCTTAAAATTCCCCAAAACTCCATTGAACAACTTGTTGAAGGAGCTATGCAGGTAAAAGTTCCCCTTGAAAACAATCCTGTTGAACTATCAAGGCAGGACATCATAAAGATTTATCAGGCGGCTTTTTAATCAAAAGGAGTAAAAAATGCCAGGAAGAGAAGTTTTTGACCAGGAAGAGATTAAGGAAGTGTTGGAAGTTTTAAACAGGGGAGTACTTTTCAGATATGGATTTGATGTTCAGAGACAGGGTGTTTTTAAGGTTGCCCAGTTTGAAAAAGAATTTGCCAGTTATATTGGTTCAAGATATGCTCTGGGAGTTAGTTCAGGGACTGCGGCACTTAAAACAGCTCTTGAAGGACTCAATCTTCCAAAGAAAACAGAAGTTTTAACTCCCTGCTTCACTTTTGTGGCAACGATTGAATCCATTGAAGAAGCAGGACTTAAGCCGGTTTTGTGTGAAATAGATGAAAGCTTGAATATTTCTGTGCAAGACATACAAGACCAGTTGAATAAAAAAACATCAGTGATTTTGCCTGTTCATATGATGGGAAGCGCCTGTGATATGACACCAATCATGCAGATTTCAAAGGAAAAAAACATACCTGTTGTAGAGGACGCCTGTCAGGCAACAGGTGCTCAATATCAGGGTAAAAAACTTGGGACTTTCGGCAAGTATGGATGTTTCAGCTTTGATTATGTGAAAGTTCTGACAACAGGTGAAGGTGGAATGGTTGTTACTGATGATGAAAATCTTTATCAGCAGGCAGACTGGTATCATGATCACGGTCATCCTCACAGGTCAGATTTGCCAAGAGGGGTAGAGGAAAGGATGCGAAAGGGCACAAATTTTAGAATGAATGAAATTCAGGGTGCTCTGGGACTGGTGCAACTGAAAAAACTTCCAACGATTATTGAAACCCACAAAAAGAATAAGGCAGTTATAAAAACGGTACTTGAGAAGTACGATTTTATTACTTTCAGAAAACACTTTGACGCAGATGGCGAGATCGCTACATTTCTTGCCTTTTTCCTGCCAGATGCAAAGAAAGCAGAAAGATTCAAAGAAAAGATGAAGGAAAATGGAATTAATCCTGGTATCCTGAATTACTGGCATTTTATTGCAAATATAAAAAGTGTAAAAACAAGAAGAAATTTCAGCAGGAGCAGGAAAATTCTTGAAAGAGCAGTCGTTATTGAGATACTTGTAAAGATGGATGCAGAAAAGATGGCTGATACCCTTGACAGAATTTGCAGGGAATTCTGAATGAAAAAGTATTTTGTCGTAATCACAACTTTTCCTGATAGAAAAACAGCACAAAAAATCTGTAAGACTTTGATAAACGAGAATCTTACAGCATGTTGTCAGATATTTGGCGATATCACAAGTTTATACTGGTGGAAGGGAAAGATTGAGCATTCAAAAGAAGTTGCATGCTTTTTCAAAACAGAAAAATCTGTGCTTGAAAAATTGAAGAAAAGGATAAAGGAGATTCATCCATATGAAATTCCTGAAATCATTTGTCTGCAGGCAAAAGATATTGATTCTGAATATGCAAAATGGATAGATGACACAATCAAGGGAATAAAGAATGACTGATCTTGAGAGATTTTATGCAACGATGGAATACAAACCAAGGGACAGGGCGATGTTCTGGTTGTGGGGAACCTGGCCTGAAACAATTGAAAAATGGAAGCAGAAAGATCCTGATTTTGACAGGAATCCAATCTTCAAAAAGGCAGATACCAGACAGGGTTTTAACCACTGGTTCTTTCCCAATCCACCGTTTGAAAAAAAGGTGGTGGAAGAAGATGAGAACCACATCCTTTACATCAATCATGAAGGCATATTGATGCGGGAGATGAAGAATAATCCGCGCAGTTCAATGCCTCAGTTTGTGAAATTTCCTGTTGAAACAAGGGATGAATTTAGAAGGTTCTGGAAAGAAAGGATGAAACCAGACCTTAGAGAAAGGATAGGTCCTGACTGGAAAAATTTTTTGAAGGATGTCCGTTCAAAACCGTTTCCACTCATCATTATCTCAGATAGATGGGGCGGATTTTTTGGTCCATTAAGGAATCTTGTTGGAGTTGAACGGCTCTGTATGCTTTTTTATGATGATGCTGCATTTCTTGAAGAGATGATGGATGCAAACGCAGATTTTATCATTGAGATGATGGGTCAGATACTTGATGTTATTTCAATTGATTGTTTTGGTTTCTGGGAAGATATGGCATATAAGACAGGGCCACTGATTTCACCAGAGATGGCAAGAAGATTTATGCTTCCAAGATACAGGAGGGTTGTAGATTTTCTGACAGGGAAAGGTGTTAAATACATCGGTCTTGACAGTGATGGTTATATTGATCCGCTCATTCCTGTTTGGCTTGATTCAGGACTGAATTTTCTTTATCCTTTTGAGGTCCAGGCAAAAATGGATGTTATTGAAGTGAGAAGGAAATTTGGCAGGAATCTGAGAATATGGGGTGGAGTTGATAAACGTGCCATCGCACAGGGGAAAGAATCTATAGACAAAGAGATTGAAAGACTCTTACCTCTGATTGAAGAAGGTGGATACATTCCACATACAGATCATAGCATTCCGCCTGATATTTCTCTTGAAAACTACCTCTACTACATTGAGAAAATGGCAAGTGTCTGTGAGAGAGTGTGCTAATCCATCTTTTGCAGGTTTTCCCATACATCTTCAGGATCATAACCCCAGGGAACCGAAAGTTTACCACCTTCAGGTAAAGGCACAGGTCCATACAAAAGCGGATCACCAGTTTCTTTCATCCATTTGAGAAGTATTTTTCTCAAATCCTTTACTACTGGACCATAATCTGGCTGATTGATGAGATTTTCCCTTTCAAGAGGGTCTTTCTCAAGGTCAAAAAATAATTCAAACGGCCGAATCTTATCAAAAAATCCCAGTCTTTTGAACAGTTCCTTTGAAAAAGAGTTGTCAACATTCACAGGGTAATAAAAAGGTCTTATCTCAAAAGACCTGATGTACTTATATTTTTTTGTTCTTAGTGCCCTCACAGGATCATACCCAGCGTGAAATGTCAGTTCAGGGTAGATAAATTGATGAATTTCCTTAACAGAGCCATTTAATACAGGCTTCAAACTTTTTCCATCTATATTTTCCGGGATTTCTATTCCAAGATAATCAAGTATTGTTGGCATAAGGTCGACATTCCAGGAAAGACAATCAATTCTCTTGCCTTCTGGTATTCCTGGACCCTTCATGATTAAAAATATCTCAATGCCAGGATCAAAGAGTGTTGCCTTTGCTCCTGGCATTGCTATGCCGTGGTCTGTTGTAAAAATTAGAAGTGTATTGTCAATCTTTCTGGTTTTTTCAAGGGTTGAAATGATTCTGCCGATTGTTTCATCCACCCTTTCAACAAGAATATTGAGCCCTGCAATATCTTTTCTGACTGCCATGTCATCGGGCAAAAACTCTGGAGTTTTTAATTCTGGGTCAGGATTTTCAACAATGGGGTATCTCTGATGGGTTTCAGCAACTCCGGCAGAAATAAAAAAAGGTTCATCAGTACTGTTTTCAAGAAAATCACATACAAGACTGCCAATTTCATTGCACAAGGAAGTTTGTCCTGTAAAAAATTGCTGATATCCAAGTTCCTTATAATTACCCCATTTTGTTTCATGCTGTAGACCAAAAAGGATTGTTTTATAACCGCTTTGTGCAAGGATTTTCGGCAGATACTGAATATCCTCTTTCAGTTTAAATCCCCTGTGCGCAAGACCCATCATTCCATTTCTGTGTGGTACAAGGCCTGAAAACATGCTTGCCCTGCTCGGGCTGCACTGTGGTGCACTGCAGAAATAGTTTGTGAACAGTGTTGCCCTTTCAGCAAGTTTATTTATATTTGGAGTTCTCACACCTGCACCATAGCATTCAAGGTATCTACCTGTATCATGAGTGATAAAATGGAGTATATTGGGCTTCATTTATTTCCCCAATGTTCATAATAAACGATTTCTTCAATTGGCAATCTGTCAGAAGTTTCGCCAAAAAGGTTCTCACTTTCAGGGTATCCTAAGGGTGTAAGAGCAATAACATTATAATCATCAGGAATGCCAAGATACTTTTTTATCTCATCATTGTCAAAAGAACCTATCCAGCATGTGCCAAGGCCCTCTGCCCTTGCTGCAAGTGTCAGGTGATCAAAGGCAATCGCAACATCCACAATAACACTGTAGTCACCCATCCATCCGCCTCTATTGTAATGAATATTTCTTCCACAACCTGCAATTACAACTGGTGCCTGGGCAATGAATGACTGATTGTGGCAAAGCTGGGCAAGTTTCTTGATTCTCTCTTTATCCCTGACAACAATAAATTTCCACGGCTGGCGGTTGCTACCGCTTGGTGCGATTCTGGCAGCATTCAGTACTTTCTTCAGCACATCTTCTGGTATGTCAGTTTTTTTATAAGAACGAATACTTCTTCTTGTTTTTATAACCTGATAAAAATCCATAATAACCTCCTTTTGAGAATTGTAAATTCAATCATATTTTACAACATTTTGAATGATAGACATTTTTTTTGACAGTAAAAATCAAGAGCAGTAGAATTATTTGGTCTAATTTCAGGAGAAAAAATGCTTTACTTTGCCTATGGTTCCAATCTCAATAAAAAGCAGATGAAAAAAAGATGTAAAAATGCAAAGTTTTTAAAAAGAACATATCTTGTGAATTATGAGTTTGTGTATGTTGGCTATTCCTCTTCCAGTAGTTATGCCGTTGCAACCATAACAGCAAAGAAAGATAGCACAGTGTGGGGAGCACTTTATGAAATAGATGAAGATTGCCTGAAAAATCTTGATATATATGAAGGCTATCCAACCTTTTATAACAGGAAAATTGTAAAGGTTTATGATGATAGCGGAAACAATTATGATGCCTGGGTCTATATAAAGGACATAACTGAAAAAAAGAGACCTTCAGAAAATTACAAAAAAATCGTTCTCGAAGGAGCAAGAGATTGTGAGCTTCCAGAAGAATATATCAGAAAATATATCGTTCAATCAGATTTCTGAATTTTCTGATATAAATCTTGCACAATCTCCTCAGCGGGTTTACTGGTTATATCAATCCATTCAGCATTTTTTTCTTTTCTGAACCAGGTGAGCTGGCGCCTTGCATAATTTCTTGTTCTTCTTTTTATTATTTCCACAGTTTCAGCCCAGTCCATCTTTCCTTCAAGAAATTCGCACAACTCAATATATCCAATGGGTGCTTTTTCTCTGAGATACTCTTTCAGTCCTGCTTCTATGATATCCCTTACTTCCTCAAGCCATCCAGATTCAATCATCTTTTCGGTTCTAAGGTCAATCAACCTGTAAAGTTTATTTCTTTCCATATGCAAAATCCAGTATTTTACCCTGGCATATTTGATGAAATCCGCTGGTTTAGCCTTTTTTTGCCACACACTCATTGGAATACCTGTCATAAACCACACCTCAAGTGCCCTTACAATGCGTATTCTGTCATTGGGATGAATTTTTGAAGCACAATCAGGGTCAACCTGGCATAATTTTTCGTAAAGTTTTTCTGTGCACTGACCTAATAATTTTTTTCTTAACTGTTTCTGTCTTTCCTTTTTTTCTTCGGGGAAATTAAAAATTCCTTCAAGCAACACCCTGATGTAAAGACCACTTCCACCAACAAGAATTGCTGCCTTTTTCCTTTTCCATATTTCCGGAACAAGTTTCTCAAGAACCTGTTTGAAATCAAAAACAGTGAAATTTTCTTTGAGTGAAAGGAATCCATAAAGATGATGTGGAACAGTTTTTAACATTTCTGGGGATGGCTTTGCAGTACCTACATTGGTTTCTTTATAAAATTGACGGGAATCAGCATTGATTATCTCTGCTGGTATGATTTTTGCAAGTTCCAGGGCGACAGAAGATTTTCCTGTTCCTGTTGGCCCTGAAAGAATTATAAAGAGGTTTTGTGGCAAATTTTCACTATTTTTTTTCATTTTCCAGCAATTGCCTGCCATACTCAAAGCCGGCAATAGCCACAGGATCATCACTTCTAATGGTTCTGCTCTTCAACCTATCTTGGTTATAAAAATCCCTTTCATGCATAATTTTCAAAAATCTTTGCTGGAAGTCAGCAAAATTTGAACCATAAATATGATACGAGTCAGTGATATCAACATACGGTCCAACAAGGACTTCTTTACCTATCTTTCTTGAAATCTCTTCTGCGATAAATTTTTGCAGTTCTGTCAGGCCGAACAGATTCATATATGCTGCTCGATACGCATCCCTTGAACGCCAGTGTGTATTCATTCTGAGGTAGGTTTTTGCATTTTCAACAAACAATCTACACCATATTCTCTGAAGGCATGGCGGATCATCAGTTTTCGGATCATAGGATGGAACCCAGGTAATTGCCTGTGCCCTGCGAGAATAAAAGGTTTGTGAAAGTTTTTCAATGATATATTCAACCTGATTGATGGGCTTGCCTGTTTCTGAAGGATAGCTGAACAATCGCTGGTGATAGGTATATGTCCATTTTCCTTCTTCTGGTTTAATCCAGTGATCATGGACACCATAAACAACTTCCTGGCGATATTTTTCAAGATCCTCTATGCCACCAGGAAACCCTAAATGAATTCTTGGTTCTGAAAATGGCTCATTGACTATCATGATCATTGTTGCATCTCTGCTATGAGGGTCTCCGGGTAAATCATATTCTGTTGGCGCCTGGTTTCCTTTTTCCCACAGCAGCATCACACTTTTTTCCCATACTTCAGCAATTGTCTTTCCTTCTACAACAAGAACATTGGCAACCATACTGTCTCCAAAATGAAAAAAATTATTTATTGGCAATTTTCTCAATTGCCTTTACAAATCTATAAAATAAGAGAATAAAGACCAGGGCTAATAGTAAGTATCCCATATTGATAAACAATTGGGTCCAGTAAAGCATAATTTCCCCTTTTTGGTTAATTGATATTTTTACAGACGCATTTATTTTAACCCGAATATTGGCAAAAACAAAAAAATAAAGGAAAATAAAATGAAGGAGAGATGGCTGAGTGGACTAAAGCGTCCGCCTCGAAAGCGGATGTGCCCATTCGGGCACCGCAGGTTCGAATCCTGCTCTCTCCGTTTTTTTCTTTGAAAGGATTCGAACTGGAGCGAAGTAAGGGAATGCGAGCAGGCGCAGCATTGCCAGCGGATGGCCGACCCGAGCCGCAGTGGGAGGCGAGGGCGCCGAATCCTGCTCTCTCCGTTTTTTTCTTTGAAAGGATTCGAACTGAGATAGACCACGGAAATCTCTTGCGCTCATTGTTTTCATTTCTTTGAAAAACGATTTGGTTGAGATAAAATTTCTCATCATGAGAATTTTCCCCAGGAATTGGAAAATTGCTCTGATAAGAACCGGATGTGTTGTTTTATTCCTGGTCATTGTCAGGGTTTTTTTTATTCAATGGTTCAGGGCATTTGGAATGAGCATGGAGCCAACAATACATGATGGTTCAATAGTGCTTGTAAATAAAATTGCTTACAGGATAAAGCAAATTCAAAGAGGGGATATTATTGTTTTCAGAACATCAAACAGACCATATGTGTATTTTGTTAAAAGGGTCATTGCCTTTTCTGGAGAAAAAGTTGAATTCAAAAATGGAAAACTTTTTATAAACGAGAAGGAGATGGATGAACCCTACCTTGAAGAAAATGGAGATTGGGATGTTGAGCCATTTGTGGTGAAAGAAGGCAAAATTTTTGTTTGCGGAGACAACAGATTAACCAGCTGGGAAGGACATTTTCATCCACAGATTTCAATGAAAAATATTGTCGGAAAGGTTATTAGCTGCAGATGAGAAAAAAGAGAAAAAGGCTTATAATTGAAATTTTTATCTTTATTATTCTTGCCGTCGGTGTCTCATATTGTATTAAGATTGTTTTTTTTCCTGATGAAGAAGCAAAAATTCGCAAGACCATTTCAATAACAATTGATGAACTTGAAAGAAAAGATATTTCAAACTTCATAAGGCATTTTACACTTGATTACAGGGATTGTTTTAATAATACCTATGGAACACTTTATATTTTTTTGAAAAATAATATGGAGATGATTAAAACGATTCGTATTGCGCTGAGTCAGATGGAAATTGAGATTGAAAAACCACAGGCATCAATAAAATTTTTTGCCAGAGCGACCTTGACTACTACTGATGGCGAGTTGTACAAAGAGGCAGGTCGTTTTATTCTTAAGATGCGAAAAGAAGACTTCAAATGGAAGATTTACAGGCTTGACGAAATGGAATATGACTTTGATTGATGATCCTGCACCTATTTCTTGACAAACAAAATATAGTGTATTAAAATTGGTTTAGACACAATATATTGTGATGAAATGTCCCTATTGCGGCTTTCTTGAAGACAGAGTTATAGATTCAAGAGAAAGCGAAGATGGTTTACAAATCAGAAGAAGAAGGGAATGTCTTCGCTGTGAAAAAAGATTTACAACCTATGAAGAAATTGAAAAGCAACCACTGATTGTTGTAAAGAAGGATGGCAGAAGAGAAAAATTCAGCAGAGAAAAGGTTTTCAATGGTATCCAGAAGGCATGTGAGAAAAGACCTGTGAGCATCGGACAGATTTCTCTTATAGTTGATGAGATTGAGCAGGAACTGAGACAGAACTTTGAAAAGGAAGTTCTTTCGCAGGATATCGGAAATATCGTCGTTGAAAAATTGCGCAGGATTGATGAGGTTGCATATGTAAGGTTTGCGTCTGTTTACAGGCAATTCAAAGATGTCTCTGAATTTCAGAAGGAGGTTGAAAAAATAAGGGGAGAATGTGATGGCAGAAAAAATAAACAGCAAAAAGATTGAATTTATCAAAAAGAGAGATGGTAGAATTGTTCCTTTTGAAAAAACAAAAATAGCAGATGCGATATTCAAGGCAGCACAGAGCGTTGGTGGACAGGATAGATATCTGGCTGAAGACCTTGCAGAGGCTGTCACTGTTTACCTGAACAAGGAATTTTTAGGCAGGATACCAACAGTTGAAGAGATTCAGGATATTGTTGAAAAGGTTCTTATTAAAACAGGGCACGCAAAAACAGCCAAGGCATACATCCTCTATAGAGAGAAAAGGGCAAGAATAAGACATCTAAAAATGGGGATTATTGACAAAAGCATTCTTGAGGAACATCAGGAAATTGCGAAATTAAAGGAATCCACAGATCTCAGTCTTTTTGTAAGAACAAGTGCAGAAGATATAGTAAAATGGGACATTGACAGAATCGTCGATTCTCTTGTAAAAGAAACCGGGATGGAAAAAAATATTGCAAGTTTCATCGCGACTGAGGTTGAAAAAGAGATAGTGGCTTCAAAAGTAAAAAACCTCACTGCTCCACTCATCCGGGAACTTGTAAATGCAAAATTGATAGAATACGGCATGGAAGATACCAGAAGAAAGTACACTCGACTGGGGCTTCCACTTTATGATGTTAAAAATATAATATTCAACCCCAATAAAGAAAATGCCAATATACCACACAATCCAGAAGCAACAAATCTCACGCTGGCAGAACAGATAAAAAAAGAATTTGCATTGCTTGAGGTTTTTTCTCCTGAAATATCAGACGCACATTTAAGGGGAGATATACATCTGCATGACCTTGGATTTATTGACAGACCTTATTGTTCGGGTCAATCCCTTGAGTATGTAAAAAAGTTTGGATTGCATCTTCCAAATGCACTTTCTATAGCAAAGCCAGCAAAACATCCAGAAACACTTCTTGCCCATATGGTTAAATTTTCTGCTGCTTTACAGGGCCATTTTAATGGTGCGATTGGCTGGGATGCTGTGAATATTTTTTTTGCACCTTTTATTGAAGGACTTTCTGACACTGATATGAAGCAGCTTGCTCAGATGCTTATATATGAATATAGCCAGCAGGCAGTGGCAAGAGGTGGACAGGCAATATTCAGTGATATTAATCTTTACTGGGAAGTACCAGAACATTTTCTTGATGTACCCGCAATTGGTCCGGGTGGAAAGGAAACAGGAAAAACCTATAGAGAATATCAGAAAACTGCTCAGAGATTTGTAAAGGCACTATTTGAAGTTTACTTGGAAGGTGATGGTATTGGCAGACCATTTTTCTTTCCGAAACCACTATTACATATCACAAACAGATTTTTTGAAACTGATGGGTGGGAAGAATTTCTTGAACTCGTATGTCTTGTTGCATCTGAAAAAGGTAATCCATACTTTGTTTTTGACAGGGATAATACTGCAAGAATAAGTGAGTGTTGCAGATTATCTTTCAAACTTGAAGCAACAGATATTAATGATGCAAAAACTCCCTGGAAGATGCGCTTTTCTGCACTTCAGAATATTACATTAAATCTTCCAAGGATAGCATATTTAGCCATGCATGATGATAATAAACTTTTTCAAAGCCTTGAAAATTTAATGGAGATAGCTATAAAAGCACATATTCAAAAACGTCGTTTTATTGAGGATCTTCTTTCTTACGGACAGAATGGGCCTCTTGCACTTTTGACCATGAATCTTGATGGTGAACCATATTTGAGAATGCACAGGGTTACACATCTCATAGGACTTCTTGGATTGAATGAGATGGTTCAATACCACACAGGAAAACAGATGCATGAATCTGAAGAATCTTTCAAATTCGGGCTTAAGGTAATATCCTTTCTCAAGATACTTTGCGATCGAAAAACAAAGGAAAAGGGATATAGATTTGTTCTTGAACAGACACCTGCAGAATCAACAGCACACAGGCTTGCCAGGCTCGATTATGAACACTATCGCTCACAGAGCACACAGGTTTTGAAGGGAACCATACCTGAAAGAGTATACTACACAAATTCCACATACCTCAATATATCAGAAGCATTATCCCCAATAGAGAGGGTAAAAAAAGAAGGTATTTTTCATCCATTGATTGAGGCAGGTGCATTAACGCACATATGGCTTGGAGAGAGCAATCCTGAACCAAGGGCACTTGCCAATTTTGTTATAAAGGTTTTCAAAAATACAAAAAATGCACAGATTGCATTCAGTCCAGAATTTACATCCTGTCTTGATTGTGGAAGGATATACAGAGGAATCTCAAAAAATTGTCCTTGGTGTAGTGTATCAGAAAACGGCATTATAAGAGTACATCCAGAAAAATCAACTGAACAACTAACAATTTAGAAGGAGGTATGGATGGACAGAAATAGATTTATAGAACATCTCAAGAATTATCAGCATCAGTATGAATTTGAGGAAAAAAAGGACAATGGCTATGCTGGTATACTTGTGAAAAATAAAGAATATAACACTTTGACATTCTTCACTGACCAGGCAATTGAAGAAAAAGAACTTGTTGAATTACTCAGACATACCCATCATGGGAAGAATGTTGAATGGATAAGCAGGGTAACCGGTTATTTTTCAAAGATAAATTCCTGGAATAAAGGGAAGAAAGAAGAATTCAAAGACAGGTACAGGGTCAGGGATATTGGAATTGGATCTGATATCACAGGATAAGCAGCAATCCTATTGCTGCAATAATTCCGAGCGTTCCACCAAAACCAAAAGTAACAGCAGGACTGAATGTTTGCCATAAAAATCCAGCTATAAGTGACGCGGGAAGCAATCCTATTCCGGCAAGTGTTGAATGAAGACCGAGTATGGATGCTCTTAAATCATCGGTTGTAAGCTGGCTTACAAGGGATTTTTCCACGCCTTCTGTAAGTGCCATATAAAATCCATAAAGCCCAAGAGAAAACAGATAGAAAAATGCGTTTCCTTTCAACGTGAAAAGCCAATACACAGTGCCATAGATAAGATAGCCACTGACCAGCACATATTTCTGGCCTATAATGTCGGAAAGCTTTCCAGAAGGAATGGACATGACTGCATAAACAAGATTGAAAACAAGATAGGCAAACATCACAGAAATAAGAGAACCCGTATCAGTTTGAATTTTTAAAAGTAGAAATTGATTTGATGAGTTTCCAAGCGCAAAAACAAATGTAAAAACAAGGAAAAGCTGTAATTTTCTTGGTAGGTTTCTAAAGGAAAAAGCAGGCTTCTGTTTACTTGTTCTCCACATTGGGTTATCCCTGACTGCAAAAAGCAATGACCAGCCAATGATTGCAGGAATTATGGATATAAGAAAAATGTTTCTATAAAGAGAGGCATCCACAGGATTATTTCCAAAATTTTTTATGATAAATATTACAATAAGAACACCGCAAAAAGCACCAAGTGTATCCATTGCTCTGTGTATTCCGTATGCAAAACCTCTTTTTTCTCTCTGGGAATAATCTGCTATTAGAGCATCTCTTGGGGCAGTTCTTATACCTTTTCCAATTCTATCAAGAAATCTTCCTGTAAAAACATATTGCCAGGAGCTTGCAATGACAAAAAATATTTTGCCGGTCCAGGAGAACCCATATCCAATTAGAGCAAGGACCCTTCTTTTTTTAATTCTGTCAGAGATATAGCCCGAGAAAACCTTCAGAAGACTTGCCGTACTTTCTCCAATGCCTTCAATCAAACCAAGAATTGTTGTGTTAGCGCCAATAACGGTTGTCAGGAAAATCGGGATGAGTGGATATATCATTTCACTGCTTATATCCACAAAGAAACTGACCAGACCAAGAACAAATATCTGCTTCAACTCTTATTTTCCTGATATCTTGTGTAGATTTCAAAGACGAGAGATTTATTTTTCAAAAATTCCACAACAATCTGTGGGTCAAAATCCTTGCCTGCAAGTTCCTCGATTTTTTTTATAGAAGATTCAAAAGATTCTGCCTGTTTGTATACCCTGCTTGAACTCAGGGCATCAAAAACATCAGCCAGTGATGCAATGCGACCATAAAGTGGAATTGCATTGCCCTTCAATCCATAGGGATAACCGGTACCATCAAATTTTTCATGGTGATAAAGAGCGATTAAATATGCAGCCTGAAGAATAAAAGAATCAGAACCTTCAAGCATCTTTGCGCCTGTGATGGTATGTGTCCTTATTATTTCTTTTTCCTCTTCTGTTAAGGCAGAAGGCTTCAAAAGTACACTATCAGGAATCGCAATCTTGCCCAAATCATGAAGAGGAACAGCAGCTTTTATAAGTTCTACCTCGATTTGTGGAAGGTTTATAGCGGTTGCTATTAACCCACAATATTCACTGACACGGGTAATATGCATTCCTGTCTCTCTGTCACGATATTCAATGGCAGCAGCTAGTCTCATTATTGTTTCAAACTGGGATTTCCTGAGTGCGTCATTCAGTTGTGTATTAAAGAGGGCAACAACAATCTGAAGGCAAAAAGAAGCAATCCATTGGTAATCATTTTTTGTAAAAGCTCTAACAGTAGAAATTCCGCCATGTCCCTTATTAATAAAAAGGCCATATATGTTCATAAAAGGTTCTTCAAGAATTCGTAGGATGAGAAAATTATATATACCTGATTTTTCAAATTCAGCAGGCAGATGTTTGTTATAAATCTTCACTCTGTCATTACCTATGGCATTCAAAGAGCTCAGGATAAGATTTTCACTTATTGAAGAATTTTCTTTACATACAAGCACATTAACTTTTTTTGTGCTTACATCTGCAGTAAAGATAATGCTGTCATAAATGCCGAGAAGCCCATTTATTGTTTGAAGGGTTAACTGGGGTGTTCTATTAAAAAATGTATCATGGACAACTGGAAGATAAACTCTTTTCTGCATTCCTGGCATTTCATGTGGCCTTATTAATGCTGCAATTTCTCTCTGTGTGGATTCAAGAACAGACAAAAGCTGGTGTCCCCTTGAAACTTCTTTTTTCGCCTCAAGGAGATTCATCACTACAAATGTGCCATAGGAAAAAAACAGAGGAAACAAAATCGGGACTGGATTGAGGAAAACACTGTAGTTCTTGAAGAGAAAGAAAGGTATATAGAGTAAAAAAAGAAAAGCAACCACAAAAAAACGGGTTCCAGCCCAGAATGACCTGAAAGCAATAAGGGAACACAACAACACGATACCCATCACAATCAAAATATTTTCCATTGCGATCGACCAGATATAGTTGCCGGCCAAAATTGTATGAAGTGCCTGCATCTGAACCATCGCGCCGAACTGAACTCCAAATGGAGTGGGTATCAGATCAGCATTTTTTGAACCAATTATTGTGTGTCCTATGACAACTATTTTATCCTTAAATATCCTTGGTTGTATTTTTCCTGTCAATACATCTTCCATTGTATATATCATGTCTGTCATGGAATCAGGTTTTAAGAACTTTATCAGAAAGCATCCATCTTCATCAACAGGAATAGTATCATAAGATCTTTTGAATCCTTTGAATCTATTGATCCGTATATGATCTATGTTTTTTGATACCATCAATGCTTTTATTGCGACATGTGGATATGTGCGTCCTTTGTAAAAGATAAAGGCAGGACATTTACGAACTATTGTATCTGAATCAGGAAAGACATTTATATGACCTAAATGCATAATTTCTGATTGAAAATAAGGGTGATTTTCATTTAAAGAATGAACATTGTAGCTAACTTCATTAAATTTTTCTTTCAGCTTGAACGGAGTGAAAACAGGAAGTATGATTTTTTCAGAATGCATAGAAAAGGAGTGCCTGAGAATACTGTCTGTTTCTTCTGATTGTCTTGTTGGGAAAAAGATGTCTGAAACTATCAGTTTGCAATCATTCAAAAGGTTAATCAGATTTGCATAGTCTTTCCTGCCTGGTTCGTGACCTAATTGTTGAGCAAATCCTTCAGTGGCTGTAACAAGTACCACAGGATCATGAGTTCCAGGCTTCCCTGCGGTTATTCTTCGAAGGGTGTCATAAAAAACATTACCCAGACGATCAAAGACATGAATTGAATAGAGTAAGGCTGAAACAATAAAACAGGAAACTATTATTATCGCAAGCCATTTTCTTGGCATATGCCATCAGAAAAAACTATTTCAGTATTTTAATTTTTTTCAATGGTCTCACAGGAATGCTTTTTGTGTTCTTGGTACTGGACGAATCAGATGGTTGACATTGAACTGTTACAGATATATTTTCATTTGTTTTAACCGAAATCTTTGTGCCGTCTGTTCTGTCCTCGCACTCAATCTTACCTTCAGACACGGAAACAGAGGTAGTCGCTTGATTTGTTGAGGTGTCATAAGTGTTTCTCACAGTGAATCTTGTACCACTGACACCTGCAATCAGAGCCGGAGCAACGACCTCAAACCTTGAATTTCCCTGATGGTCAACCGTAAGAGAACCCTGAGAGTCTTCAGGAATAAAAATGATACTGTAATGTCTATCATCAGGGGCAACAAAAGAACAACCAAGGCCAACCTTCAGGGCTGGATCTGCTGTAACAACTGTTCCATCAACAAATCTAAATGTTCCGCCTGTGTACACTTCTCCTGGTTTTATACTGATACCATCACGTGTTACTGTACTGTTCTGAACAATGTTTGCTGAATAGGAAAGAAATGCACCAACGCCTTTTGTTCCGTTAAAATGTCTCGGGCAATAAAGATATAATTTTTGAGTATCTTCATCGTTAAATGAACGGTTAACATAAAAATTACCGTAACTGTTGATTGCTGGAAGTTCTGCCACTATAACAGTCTTGTCTTCAGGACATTTAAATGTGTATTTGTCCTTGATGTAATTTGGAAATAAACTGTAGAGCTGGTTTGGACTTGATTTCCAGTCTGCCTGGTAATTTTCAATCGCCATTGAAATCTGCCGCAGATTGTTCAAACAAACCATTGACCTTGAAAGTGCTTTTGACCGTGCAATAAGCCCAAAAACCATCGCAACAAGTGAAACAACAATAAAAGAGACTATTATTATCTCAATGAAGCTGAATCCTTTTTTCATAATACACCTCCTAAGTTTTTTCACTTTGTTCATTTTGTTCTTTTTTTATCTGATGTTGAAAACATTCTTCGAGGTCTTTCAGTGCAATATTAAGGCTGATATCCTGAACCTGGGTTCTGTTCCAGATTTCAAGAACTCTTTTACTTGCGTTAACCAGATTGATGTGTGTTGTTCCAAAGTTTTTTATTTCCTCCATAAGTGTGCTTAAACTGTCTCCCTTTCTTAATGTGAATGAAGGTGTTTTACCTTCCTGCAATTCTTTTAAAACCTGCGTCATCCTGTAAACAGGACCTGCAATACGATGTGAAACAATGAGCATTCCGAGTCCTGCAAGGATAGCAAGAAAAATGGTAATAAGTGTGATACGAAGGGCAAATGTTTTGAATGTAATATCAAAAATTTGTGTTAAATTCTTTTCATTTGCTGAAACAAGATGATTAACAAGCATGGACCAGACGCTGTTAAATGTGGTAAGACTGACAAGAATGCTGGTGATTACCATGAATAAAAGGACATATATAACTGCTCTGAATTGAATTTCTCTGTCAACCAGAAGTTTTCTTCTTCCCATGTGCTTTTGTGGAATTTTTTATTCCACTTTAATTATACCTGTCTGCTTCTGACCTGTCAACTATTGATGTAAGGATTGAGTTTATCAAGAAGTCCTGACTTTCCCACTGCCCCTACAATTCTCTGGTCTGGTTTTCCATCTTTGAATATTATAAAGGTAGGAATAGAGAATATTTGAAATCTTGCTGCGATGTCAGAATGTTCATCAACATTAAGTTTTGCTACAACCACTTTTCCTTCAAGTTCTTTTGCAAGTTCTTCCACTACAGGAGCCATCAATCTACATGGACCACACCAGTCAGCATAAAAATCAACCAGCACAAGAGGATTTTCATTTATTACTGCATCAAAATTTTCTTTACTCAATATTTTCATTATTCCCCCATGTTATTGTCTTTTTAGATGCCGATCATCATCAATGGGTGCAAAATTCTTCCCTCATAAAAAAAACACAAAGGGTCTACAGCAAGATAATCACCATAGACACAATAAGCAAGAGCCCTGCATCCGTAACATTTCCTGATTTTACAGGTTTTGCAAAAACCTTTCAGATTTTGCCTCTTTATTTTTCTCAAAGGATTAGCATCCCAGATTTCATTAAATGGTTCAGATGCAGCATTTCCTATCTTCAGTGGAAATCTTCTGCAGGGAAAAACAGTGCCATCATGCATGATTGCACAGCCATATTTCCCAGCAACACACATGGCACCAAAAATTTCCCATCCATTTTTCTTTTTAATAACTTTGAAACCCCTATATTCAGCAACATTATACAAATCCTGCGGTAAGCTGCATAATCCCAGAAGTTGTCTTATTGTAACATTCCAGGTTTTTCTTGAAACAATAAAATCTTTAAGTTGTTTTCCTACTCCAATAGGAAAGAATCTTTCAACAATAAATCCACTGAGATTATATTTTCTGACAGTATCAAATAACAGTGGAATCTGGTTAGCATTTTTTTCAAGAAGAGTGAACATAAGAAGTTTTTCCCTATAAAAATTTGCAGAAATTTCAAGGATATCTAAAAATCTGCGATAAGGCATATTTCTGACATACTCAAATCTATCTCGTTCTATACCCTCACATGAAACTTTGAGTGTTTTCATCTTTGAGAGAGAATTCAATTTTTTTATAATATCGGCTTTTAGTAGCGTACCATTTGTAATAATTCCATACTCTTTAACCACATCAGAACCTTCGAGCATTTCAATGATTCCCCAGAAATCAGGATGTAAAAAAGGCTCTCCACCTGTGATATCAACAGTAAGGTTGAGATTGTTTTCTTTCAAAAAACAGGAAAGATTGGTGAAAAGTTTCTGGATATCTGAAAAAATAAGGTCATCGGATGCATCAAATGTTTCCTGATAGCAGTGTTTGCACCTGAGATTACAAAAGTTCGTGATATGCCATTGAATATGGAAAACCCTCATTATTAAATATTACCCCACAAACATACTTATTGCAAGAAGGAGTTAAATGACTCAAAGCCTAATTTTATAAAAAACGTGATATCAATACATAAATTTTGTGCAGGAATCCATTCACAAGTATATCACCAATTAGTGGCAAAATTAACGCTAGCTTTCAGAAAAAAGTAGCAAGTTACACTTCATTCCTTTTTTGACAAACAACTTTCCATCTGGATCATCGCCACGTCCGCCACACACCGTTTGGGTATCCGGGTGCATAACCAAGTACAAGAAAAGTAAAGCCATCTTTTCCGTGATATTCTACATGACCATCACCCATCAGGAAATTCAATCCCTTATTGTGGTTGACCAATCCGTAGGAATAGACACCCGAGATTGTACTGTCAAAATAAGAACTTTGACCAAATTCTGTGTAAAGATAAAGATCCCAGACCATCGCAAATTTGTCAAGATTCTTTCTTACTACAGGATCGTTAAATCTAATAGGTGTTCTGTAAAACCAGGGAGATATTGAAGCATAATCAGTACATAGATATTCATTCATACAGTATGAATGCCCATATCCTAAATAGGACGGTAATTTCCATGTAGTTGGACATTGGAAAACCTTTATCATTTTGTCTGCTGCATTAGGAGCGTTTCCATTCCCTGAAAGAGTTGATGGGTCTGGTCCATTAAGATATTTAGATAATCTTACCATCCACATGCATGTAAGTGATTCATTTGTGGGATGCCCGGCGTATGCCCCCCATCCATTTGGAGCAAACTCGTTATAATCATTTGCATATAGCATGATAGCCACACCTATCTGCTTGAGATTTGCAGCACATACTGCCCTTCTTGCATTTTCCCTTGCTCTTCCAAGAATAGGTAGCAGCATTGCAGCAAGAATTGCAATGATTGCAATGACAACCAGAAGCTCAATTAAAGTAAATCCTTTCTTCATTTTACTCACCTCCTTTTTCACTATTTAAAAGCCGTACCACCTTTTTAACCACGATGTTAACATGCATTTTTAAATTTGTCAACGCTGTCCAAAGACCCCGGATTGATCAGATTAAGACAGGCTGCAGGAAAAAGAAAGAATATAGATTCAAATATCCTCACACGGGTTATAAAAAATAATCAGAAGACCCATATTTTTTGCCATTGGTGGCAGAAAAGGAGTTAGTTTGTGATGGTTTGCAGGTAATATTCTTGTTTTATTGAAATGAAAGCAGACGAATGATAACCTTATTTACTCGGATTGATCTTTTCAGAATCCAAGATTGATTTTTTATGTCTGCTTTGTTAAAATACACATCAAAAACCGCAGGTGCAAAAAGGAGTCAACAATGGGAAAATATGCTCTCGGGCTTGATTTTGGAACAAATTCAATGAGAATGCTGCTTGTCAATCTTTCAACCGGAAGAGAGGTTATTGAAATTGTCGAAAATTATCCTTCAGGAAAGGATGGAGTAATAGTGGATGCGAAAAATCCACATCTTGCAAGACAGAACCCCGCAGATTATATTTACTGTCTTTCAAAAGCAGGACAGAAACTTGCCAGAAAAATGAAACTCAAGGGAATTAAAGCACAGGATATTATTGGAATTGGCGTTGACACAACAGGCAGTACTCCAATTCCTGTTGACGAAAATCTTGTGCCACTTTCTTTCAAGAAAGAATTCAGAAACAACAAGAATGCAATGGCATGGCTCTGGAAGGATCACACATCTTCTGATGAGGCTGAAGAGATAACAAACCTGGCAAGAAAAATCAGGCCTGAATACCTTGCAAAGATTGGCGGGGTTTATTCTTCAGAATGGTTTTTTTCAAAAATACTTCATTTAGCAAGAGTGGATCAGAAGGTTTTCCAGGCAAGTGCAAGCTTTGTGGAATTGTGTGATTATATACCTGCGATTCTGACAGGTTGTACCAGTTCAGCCAGTGTATTGAGAAGTATTTGCGCAGCAGGACATAAAGCAATGTACAACGAAAATTGGGGAGGTTTGCCCGATAATGAATTTCTCGAAACCATTGATAGTAGGCTTAAGGGTTTGAGAGATAAACTTTATGATAGGGCATATCCTGCGGGAATAAAAGCAGGTGGACTTACTGGGTACTGGGCAAAAAAACTGGGTCTTGTTGAAGGAACACCTGTAAGTGTTGGAGCGTTTGATGCACACATGGGAGCAGTGGGAGCAGGCATAAGAGAAAATGTGCTTGTAAAAATTATGGGAACATCCACCTGCGACATTATGATTTTTCCGAAAGACAAAAATCTTCCTGATATTCCAGGATTATGCGGAATTGTGCCTGATTCTGTTGTGCCAGGTTTTGTTGGGCTTGAGGCAGGACAATCCGCGGTTGGAGATATATTCTACTGGTTTTTGAAGACATTCTTGCCTGAAAAAAGAAAGGATGTATTTGAGTATTACACGCGACTTGCAAGAAATATCAAACCGGGTTGTTCCGGTCTGGTGTGTCTTGACTGGCACAATGGAAACAGGACAGTTCTTGTGGACCAGAAATTAACAGGTTTGATTGCAGGGTTAACCCTTAATACAAAGCCAGAAGAAGTATACAGGGCGCTTATTGAAGGGACTGGCTTTGGTGCAAGGGCGATCATTGAAAGACTCAATGAATATGGAGTAAAGGTGGATTCAATTGTTGCCTGTGGTGGACTTCCAGAGAAAAATTCTCTGTTGATGCAGATTTACGCTGATATTACAGGTAAAGAATTCAGGATTGCTCTTTCAAAACAGACCTGTGCACTGGGAGCAGCATTGTTTGGTGCTATAGCTGCGGGAAAAGAAAAATCAGGTTTTGAAAATATCCAGCAGGCCCAGGACAAAATCTGCCGTTTCAAGCCACAAACATATAAACCGGTTAAGGAAAATTATTTAATTTACGACAAAATATATCAGAATTATAAAAAATTGCACGATGCGTTCGGTATTCCTGATTATACCGGAAGTCTTTACAGTGTTATGAAGGATATGCTAAAAATTCAATCAGGTGCAATCAAATAGGAAAATTTACATGAATTTTATTGACTATGGAAATTCTTTTATTCAAACTCAGGGTCCGGTGAATGCCGTGAGGTTTCTTATTGAATCACGGATGGAAGTTGTTGATACTAAAACAGATACTGTGACCATTTTTTATCAGGCAGCATCCTGCAAGAGTGAACATACCTTCGCAAAGGAAAATCTCTTTCATGAAAATAATTATAATTTTCTGCCTGTATTTGTTGGAAAAAATAAGATTGTTATCTTTCGTTCCTATGTACCGTGGGATGAAAATTATGTTTGTGTCGTTGATGAAAATGGGACAACATGGGAAATATGGGGGAAACCTCAGTTTCTCCTCAGAGAATTAAAAAACATGGTATTGCTTGAGACCCCAGAAGATATAATTACTGCCACACATAAAGGCCTTCCTATTATTGGAAGGACAAAGATAACAGATGAAAGTTCTGGTCTATCTGCAACCATTGAATATCCCATAAAAACAATGAATACGAATGTCGAAAAGAAAATATATCAGGTTGATACAGGACCTTTACTTTTTCCTCATTTTAAAAAGGGAATCGATGATCTGAAAGAATTTATAAGTATTGCATATATTGCCTTCAATGCAGAACATTTTGCGGATTTCATAATTGAAAAACAGACATATCTGACGGATAATATTTCTATTCCTCATTTTTCAGGCATTATAAAGAATGTCCGGTGTAAAAATTTCTTGTATTCAACCAGGGAATAAAGATGAAAATGGAACAATATGTTGTATATAAGAATGAGAATTATTACTCTCATAATCCATGTGTATTGAAATTAACAGATGGCAAAATTTTTGTGGCATTCAGGAGAGCACCACAGAGAAAGCCGTATTCATCTCATATTGATAGTGAAAGCGAGGCGGTTTATGTAAGTTCATGCGATGAGGGAAAAACATGGAGTCAGCCATTTTTGATTTATAAAGGACCCTATGGTGTGCAGGATCCTTCAATTGCGCTTGTTTCCGGCGGTATGATCATTGCCAATTTTTTTGAGTGGAAAGTTATAAAACAGGAACCTTTTAACCACACTGCTATAAGTACAGGAATTGTTTTCTCAAACGATGCTGGAAAGACATGGACAGACACTCCTTTAAGAGTTGAAATTCATGGCTATGTATGGAATGGGCCAACAGAACCAATAATAGAATTGCCTTCTGGGGAACTGTTGATGCCTGTTTATGCTACAAAGAACTGGAAAAGTTTTGATTCACTTGTTTTAAGGTCAAAGGATAAAGGCTGTACCTGGAATGAATTTTCTGTGATAGGAAGTGATGTCTTTGGAAATGTGATGTTTGAAGAACCGACTCTAACCATAACGAAAACCGGCAAAATTCTTGCAGTAATGAGGGACGACAAAAGTGGATTTTTGTGGTCAAGTTATTCTCTTGATGAAGGAAAAACATGGTCATTGCCCGTAAAACTTGATGTATGGGGTTGTCCTGCAAACTTGCTTACACTTGGAGATGGAAGAATTCTGATGACATACGGGTACAGACGACCGCCCTATGGTGTGAGGGGATGTATCAGTGAAGATGATGGAAAAACATGGAACTTGGAAGATGAAATTATTATCTGTGCAGATGGAAAACATGGTGATATTGGATATCCAAGTTCCATTGAATTGAAAGATGGCATTATAATGACTTCATACTATACACATGCAGGAGATTTAACGGAAAATGATAATCCTGCGATATTTACACATATTTCTGGAACAAGGTACATTGCGTACGCAAAATATCAGATTTAAGGGGGGATTAAATCATGCAGGACCAAGATAAAAAGAGAAAACTTCTTTATGATTTGCTGGGAAAACTTCCAGAAAGAAACCGGCCTGTTTCAGGAGAAGTATTTACATTTCAGAAGTATGAGACATTCATTTTAGAACAGCTTGTGTTAGATCTAAATGGTATTGAACCTGTTCCTGCATATCTTGCAAAACCACTTCTGGAGAAAGAAAAATTTCCTGTCATTGTTTTCAATCATGCCCATGGAGGCAGATATGAAATTGGAAAGGATGAGCTTATGTTGAAACAAAATGCACTTGGTGGAAAATCATGGGCAGAACTTTTGACATCTGCTGGATTTGCTGTCCTTTCAATTGATTGCTGGAACTTTGGAGATAGAAGTGGCAGGGATGAGCTGGCTTTGTTCAAGGAAATGATATGGAAAGGCATGGTTTTATGGGGAATGATGGTTTATGACACCATCAAAGCCATTGATTATCTTGAAACAAGAAAAGATATTGAAATATCTAAATTGGGAATGATGGGTATTTCAATGGGCAGTACCATGACATGGTGGGTTTCAGCCCTGGATACAAGAGTAAATGCATGTGTTGACATCTGCTGTCTCACTGACTTTGAATCCCTTATAGAAACACGAGGATTGAACGGCCATGCAATTTATTACTATGTCCCTTGCCTGCTTGAACACTTTGATACTTCATCCATAAATGCATTGATTGCGCCACGTCCTCATCTTTCTCTCGCAGGCAGGTATGACCCTCTTACTCCCTTGAAAGGACTTGAAAAGATTGACGCGAATATGAAAAAAGTTTACAGGGAGTTTAATGCAAGTGAAAACTGGCTTCTAAAAATATATCCTGTAGGGCACAGGCTTACTTCGCAGATGGTTATAGAAACATTAAAATTTTTTAAGAAGTTCTTACTTAAAAGTTAAAAAACATTAGGGGGAATGATGGAGATGATATCTTTTGATGAATTCAAGAAAATGGATATAAGGGTGGGAAAAATTGTTAATGTTGAAGAACTTTCAGGCGCAGACAAATTATATGTACTTGAGGTTGATATTGGTGATGAGGTAAGGAAAATAGTTGCGGGTATCAGGCCTTATTATAAAAAAGAGGAACTGACAGGAAAACTCATTATTGTTCTTGTGAACCTTCAGCCACGGACAATCCGCGGAATTGAAAGCCATGGAATGCTTCTTGCTGGCCTTGATGGAAATATCCTTGGAGTTCTTACTGTGGACAGGGACTTGAAACCAGGAACAAAAATCAGTTAGATAAAAACAGACTAAAACTTATAGCGGGTGAAAACTGAAAAAAATCCGTGCTCTGTTTTTTCCCAGAAATGAGGTTTTGTAAAGAGTTGAAAAAAACCCTTCCATGCGCCAGTACTTATTAACACCCAGTATACAGGTGATATAAGTGTTTCTGGGATAAGGTATCTGTATGATCGTCTCAAACACCCCAGTACATTGAGCAAGACAAATATTGCATTGCTTATCAGAAGTACCCATGTAATCAGGTCTGTGGTTGGATAAAAAAATCCTGATATGAATTTTTGTTCTGCCCTTATAAACCAGGAAATTGTTATTGCCCAGTAGACAGGATTAAAGAGAAGTGTGATAAAAAGCCCTGCAACTGTCAGCTGGAAACTAAAAAAATTTACCAATCCCATTCTTTTGATAAGAAACCCTGGTCTTCTCATGTGAACGCACCATGTCTGAATATAGCCCTTGACCCATCTTGAACGTTGTCTCAACCAGTTTTTTAGTCTGCTGTTTGCTTCTTCCCAGGTTGTGCTATCAAGAACCCTTGTTCTGTAACCTTCCCTGAAAAGTCGTATTCCAAGATCACAATCTTCAGCAACATTATATGGATCCCAGCCACCAACCCTTTTAAGAGCATCAACCCTGAAATGATTTGAAGTACCGCCAAGAGGAATTGGTGCATTCAACCCATCAAGACCAGGTAAATACAGGTCGAACCACATTGAATATTCAGAGGTAAACCATCTTGTAAGAAGGTTCTGTCGGGGATTATAGTAGTTCAATTTTGCCTGAAGGCAAACTACGGTAGGATTATCAATCTTTCTGAAAGCAATGATACTTTTTTTAAGCTGGTCTGGGTCAGGAATATCCTCTGCATCATAGATTACAAGATACTCACCCCTTGCCTTTGACAGTCCAACATTGCATGCCTTTGGCTTTGTTCTTGGAAATGAATCCGGCACAATAATTATTTCAAAAAAATCTGGTAAGATTATTTTTTTTAGCGCATCCTGCATTGTCTTATCGGTTTCTTCAACAAGAATCTTTACATCAAGCTTTTCTTCAGGATAATCAATCTGAGAAATTGCTGTTATCAGCTGTTTAAGAATGCTGGTTTCCTTATAAACCGGTAAAAGAATTGTGTAGACAGGAAGATTATGTTGGGGCAGTTGTTCTATCTCTGATGGGCTGATAACAATTTCCTGTTTCTGAATAAAACCGATGAGTACCAGGAAAAATTTATAAAGTATGGTCACAAGGTAAAATATGCTTATCAAAAGATTAACAGCAATAAAAAACATCTTGCCATAATAAAAACTGCAGACAACAAGCAAAATAATAATGACAACGGCAACCTTTTTTTGTCTGCTGTCAAAAGTTATACGCGCATCGTCTACCATAATCAATAATTTTTTCTCTTATGATAACATAAATTG
>JAOAAW010000109.1 GCA_026418655.1 bacterium
TGGGGCGCAAATCCCACTGTAATTACGAGGGAATGGTGGCTTAATTTCAAAATGGATATGACAGGGATATTGCTTTACAGAAGAAAAGGAAGAGATGCCTTCAAAAAAAATTATGCATTGGAGTACCCAGAAGTAGTAAAAAAACTTATGAACATTGCCCTTGAAGATGCCGGCGGTAGTTTTCCTGACTGGCTTGTGGAACTTGCAAAAAAACAAGAAGATGCACCTGGTTGCAGTGATCTTGCTGCAAGAATAATAAAATGAAAAATAGCGGTTTTACAAAATTTATCGCAGAGGAACAAGTAAGAAATCTGCTGGCACTTTTTTTTGAAAAATATAAACAAAAAAATGAATTCTTAATCAGGATTCCAGCAAGGGTAAACCTTCTTGGTACCCATGTTGACCATAGAGGCGGATGTCTGAACTATGTTGCCATAAATAGATATTTCTGGATGGCAGGAAGTAAAAGAGAGGATACAAAGGTTTTGCTTACAAATCTTGATGATTCCTATCAACCAGTGGAATTTGATATCAGGGAAGAAACCCCAGATACTTCCCTTGAGTGGGAAACTGCTATAACAAGATTGAAATTTAAACCTGACTGGTCAAATTATATAAAATGTGCTTTTGCTTTTTTACAGCACAGGTTTCCTGAAAAAAAGATATATGGCTGCAATCTTGCCTGCTATGGAAATATTCCACAGGGAGCAGGATTGAGCTCTTCTTCATCGCTTGTTACAGCAGCAATGATGGCTGGCACTCATGTTAATATGATTGATCTTTCTCAGCAGGAATTTGTTGAATGTTGCGGAAGGGCTGAATGGTTCATAGGTACTCGTGGTGGCTGGGGAGATCACGCAGCAATGGTATTCTGCAAGAAAAACATGATATGCCATATGCAGTTTTATCCGTTCAGGTTTGAGTATTTTCCTTTTTTCAACAATGTCAGAGTCATAATTGCGAATTCTTTGATTGAAGCAAAAAAATCAGCCGGTGCAAAAGGAATTTTCAATCAGAGGATTGCCTGTTATGAAACAGGTTTCTTGATGCTGAAAAAGAAGTTTCCAAATCTCAGTGATAGAGTTAAATACCTCAGAGACATTAATCCCCAGGTTCTGGGTGCTCCTGATATTGTTTATGATTTATTACTTGCATTACCGGAGACATTGACAAGACAGCAATTGTACGATGTACTTTCTGATTTTCGTGACAGATTGGATACGCTTTTCCAGACACATCCTGATCTTCAAGAGTATAGAATAAGGGATGTGGTTTCTTATGGAATTTTTGAGTGCGAAAGAAGCAGGATTTGTACTGAGTATCTGTTGAAAAAGGATGTTTCAGAATTTGGAAGATTGATGTTTATTTCTCATGATGGGGATAGAATTATAAGCTACATTAACGGGGTGGAGGTTCCATGGACCTGGCATGCAGATGACAATACTCTGGTAACTTTGAAAGAAAATGTAAAGAAAAATGTTTATTCTGCTTATCTCCATTTTCAGCCAGGAAGTTATGGTTGCAGTACAAAGGAATTAGATTTTATTGTGGATTGCGTGAAAGAAATTCCAGGAGTTTATGGAGCAAAATTAACAGGTGCTGGTCTTGGAGGTTGTGTTGTAATTTTATCTGAAGCAAGCAATGTAAACAAGGTTCTTGAGATATTAGAAGCAAAATACTACAGACCAAACAGACTTCCTTTTGATGTTCTTGTCAGTGAACCTGAAGATGGCGCTATTTTGGTGGAGTGTTAAATGTACAGATATATCTATGGGCCTGTAAGTTCGTGGAGATTCGGCGTTTCACTCGGGATTGATTTACTTTCCCAGGAAAAAAAGATTTGTTCTTTTGATTGTGTTTACTGTCAGATTGGAAAGACAGGTCTTTTTTCCTGTGAAAGAAAAATGTTTGTTTCCACTGAAGATGTGATAGAAGAGATTAAAAGATTGCCAGAAGTTGAAATAGATTACTACACTTTTTCAGGCCGCGGTGAACCAACTTTGGCAAAAAACCTTAAAGATATCGCATTATGGATAAAAAGAGAAAAAAAGGGGAAATGCGCATTACTTACAAACAGCTCCACAATTACTGATATTTCAGTCCAGGAAGATATCATGGTAATGGACCTTGTTTCCTTCAAAATAGATGCAGCAACACAGAAAACTTTTGAAAAAATCAACACGCCCTGTTGCGGGATAGAACTTGATAAAATTATTGAAGCCATCGGGAAATTCAGGAAAAATTATCGTGGTATTTTTACAATTCAAATAATGTTTGTTGAAGAAAATCTGAAAGAGGCACATGAGATAGCCAGCATCTGTCGTAAATTAAAACCAGACATTGTGTATCTCAATACACCATTGAGAGATAGCAGGGTTCCTCCATTAACTGTAGAGCAATTCAGGACAGTTGAAGAAGTATTCAGAGATATTCCTCATCTTTCGGTTTTTGGTGCAAAGAAAAAAAAGGTTGAGCCAATAAGTTTGGCTGACACAATAAAAAGAAGGGGTGAAAAGTTATGATCAGGGAAAACCTGGAAAAAATCCTAAAAGAAATTCCGCCAGGAATTACACTTGTTGCAGCAACCAAAACAAGGTCGGTAGAAGAAATCAGGCAGGCAATTGATTGTGGAATTACTGATATCGGTGAAAACTATGTACAGGAAGCAGAAAAAAAATTTGTTGAAATTGGGAAATGCGTCAGATGGCACCTTATAGGCCATCTTCAGAAAAACAAGGTAAAAAAAGCACTGAAAATCTTTGATATCATTGAGACTGTCGATTCTTTTGAACTGGCAGAAGAAATTTCAAAGTATGCACATGGTCTTTATCCTGTTCTGATAGAGGTTAACAGCGCAATGGAGCCACAAAAGTCAGGTGTTTTTCCTGCAGAAGTAGAAAATCTCATTGAAAAGATTTCAATTTTACAGAATATCAAAATAATGGGCCTGATGACCATGGGACCTCTCGTTGAAAACCCGGAAGACATAAGACCCTATTTCAGAATTACTAAAAAAATTTTTGACTCCTGCAAACAAATAAACCTTCCCAATGTTGAAATGAAAATACTTTCAATGGGAATGAGTGATAGCTGGCGAATAGCGATTGAAGAAGGAGCAACATGCATCAGGATTGGCACAGCGATTTTCGGTCCCAGAAAATAAAGAAAGCCATTATCAATTTCTGGACCACACACCAAAAAAAGGCATTCTTTTATCGTCAGATGGCTGTGATGCTGAAAGCAGGAATTCCGGTTGCTTCGGCAATAAGGCAATTGAGAGAACAGAAGACCACAGATGAAATTACTGAAAAACTATTGTCTTATGTTGAGAAGGGTCAGACATTATCATATGCTATGGAACAGACAGATGGAATGTTCAGTAACCTTGAAATTAAAACCATTTCAGCCGGCGAACTGTCTGGAAACCTTGCTGAACTGATGGAAAAACTGGCTCTGTATTTTGAGACAATGCAGGATGTAAAGTACAAGCTTGTCAGTGGTATGATTTATCCTGCCATACTTCTCCATGCGGCTATCATTATTCCTGCAATACCGCTTCTTTTTACAAAATCAGTTTTTGCCTTTTTTGTCAGAATACTTCCACCATTTATTTTGATATATGGAATTGGTTTTGCAATTTTCCTGGTTTACAAAACCTTTTCAAAATCAGAGATGGAAGAAACAAGAGATAATCTTGTTCTGAAAATTCCAATGGGTTTTGGTAAACTGTTTAAGACAGTGGGGGTGATAAGATTTTTACAGGCGCTGGGCTGTTTATATTCTGCGGGTGTTCCAATTTTAGAGGCAATAAAAATTTCAGCGCAAGCATCCGGAAATAAGATTATTGAGAAAGAAATTTTGAGGTCAGGTAAACTTGTTGAGCAGGGTTTAACAGTTTCTGCTGCTTTTTCAACAAACACATTTTTGCCGCCACTTGTGATTGATATGTTTCAAACAGGTGAACAGTCCGGAAGAATGGATGAAATGATTGATAAGGCGGTCTGGCACCTGCAACAACAGGTAAATTTAGCTGTTGAAGCCATATTGAAAATTATTCCTGTAATTGTTTATCTCATTGTTGCTTTCTACATTGCTTCAATCGTCATTTCTTTTTACAGAAACTATTTTTCCCAGATAAACGATCTTCTTGACTGAAATGGAAAACTGGAAAAAACAGCTCTATATTATATGGCTGGCTGAAACCATATCCCTTATTGGATTTCATTTCTGTCTGCCATTTTTACCCTATTATGTCCAGGAATTAGGCGCAGGTGATATTAAGCAGGCAGCATTGTGGACAGGGCTTCTTCAAACAGTGGGTCCTTTAATGCTCGTTATATCTTCTCCTTTCTGGGGTATTCTTTCTGATAGATTCGGAAGAAAGATAATGGTGGAAAGGGCAATGTTTTCAGGATTTGCAGTACTTGTTGGTATGAGCTTTGTAAAGACAGTCGGTCAACTTCTCATTCTTAGAATACTTCAGGGTTTCTTCACAGGCACCTTAACCGCTGCAATAGTTCTTGCAGCAAGCCATCTTCCAAGGGATAAGTCAGGATATGGATTAGGACTGATGCAAACATCAGCATTTATCGCAGCAACAGTGGGACCATTTCTTGGTGGTCTTGCTTCTGACATATGGGGATACAGGAACACATTTTATTTTTCAGGCATACTGGTTGGTATTGCTGGTTGTATGATAATGCTGGGCGTGAAAGAACCAGAAAAAATGGAACAGGATGTGGAAGAATCTAAAACCCTGTCTCTTATACACATCT
>JAOAAW010000093.1 GCA_026418655.1 bacterium
CCATTTTTCCCGCCATAAAGGGAATAAAACGGTTCTTTTTTCACCTCTTCTTCTGCCTGCTCTATTTCATTACCAGTAAGGTATGGTGGATTGCTCACAATCAATGAAAATTTTTCGTGTAAGTTCCCGGGTACAATATCAGCATTCACAACGGAAATGCGAGATTGAAGATTGTGTAAAGAAACATTTTTGCGGGCTATTTGTACTGCCTTTTTTGAAACGTCAGTCGCAATAACACAGGAGAAGGGAAATAACTTTGCAAGAGTAATAGCCAGTGCACCACATCCTGTACAGATATCAAGAATATTGATTTTTCTATTTGTGTCCTTTATAAACTGGCAGACACAACTAATGATTGCCTCTGTCTCAGGTCTTGGAATAAATACACCCTTTGAAATATAAAATTCATAGCCAGCAAAATAAGTTTTCTTTAATATATATGCCAGGGGAATATGTCTTGTTCTTTTTGAAACCAGTAAAAAAAATTCATCTATAATCCTGTGCGAAGGTGGGGGTGGATCAACATAAAGATTGTATCTTTCAATTTTCAATAAATGCGCAAGTATAAGTTCTGCTTCAAAAATTGGCCGTTCAATCCCAGAATTTGCAAGAATGGTCTTTGCCTTTTGTAACAGATTTATAATTTCTTTCTCAGGTCTGTCTTGCCGGTTTTTCCTCTTTTGACTTGATTTTTGACAACGCTTGATTTGCCGCAATTTTCACTACCTGGTTAGGATCAGATTCCGCAAGATATCCAATAAGCTCGGCATAATCCTGATTCTCATGTGTAGCCAGGTAATTGCCGAGTGCCTTTACTATGTCTGCACGAAAGTAAACTTCATCCTGGTCAGAACCAGGATAATCTTCCTGAAGTCGTGCAGCCAGTTGATCAATATATTCATAAGAACCCAATTGAGCACGAACAAGTCCATAATCAAGTTCAAAAGAATCAGCCTTATATTCCTCCCATGCCTTCTCAATTACAGGTAGATAATCGGGTTTCCCAATCCTTCCCAAAATCTTTATTATTGAAAGCGCCAGGGATTGCTCCTGTTCTTCCTCTGAACCTGCCTGAGTGAAGGAGGGCTGTACTTGTGGTACTCCTGGAACCATCTGTGGTGGCATCCCCGGCGGTATTTCCTGCTGGGGCTGAACAGTTGTTGCTCTTGTAACTCCTAGTACTTTAACCGAACCTGTAGTGGGTCTCTTAACAAGCAATTGCTCGTATTTTGTCTTTTCAGCATTCAGATTTTCTACCTGTTTTTCAAGCCGTGAAAGTCTTGATTCCTTATTGTGGATGTCGTTTTCAATGGTACGTAATTGTGCCCTTAACTGCCGAATTTGTTCCGGCGTAAGGATTTCAATCTGTCTTTGAGCAGGAACAGGACTGGGTGGAGCAATACCCGGTGCTGGAACCGGACCAACACCAGGACCTTCTTCTACTGCTGGCTGAACATTCAATTTATCGTAAATTGATTGCCGCTGCGTACGAAGTTTGGTAATATCATTTCTCAGAACAAATTTTTGAGATTCAAGGTCATCTATTCTTTTTTCTATTGATTCAATTCTCGCCCTAGCATCTTCCCTCTTTTTAATTTTAGCCGACACCATTTTATCAAGAACATCTTTCAATTTTTCAGCAGCAGCTGGACTCAAAGTTTCAGATAAAGCTGCAAGAGCCACCATTTTTGTATCAAAGGGTTTTTCCGGATTTTCAAGAACTCCAAAGAGATAATCAACTGCCTGCTGTGTTTGAGTTTTTCCTATTACGAGTAAAAGATTTTTTTTAACCTCTTCGTTCTTTTCTTTTTCCATATGAGAGATAAATTGAGGAAGAAATGGCTCAAGTTGAGAAGATGTAAAATTATAAAGCATCTTACTTGCGTCCTTTCTTTTTGACTCTTGCCCAAATCTTAAATCTTTAACCAGTGAGTCAATTGAAACCGTTTGAGCAAGGATTTGCATCTGAGGTGTTTCAGGTTTTTTTTCAACAACCTTTTCAACCTGCACATTCTTCTCTGCATTCTGCCATTTTTCAACAATTTCCCTATCCCGTTTCATTCCCTTAATTTTTGCAAGATTCTGCTCTGCCTGCTTGGCTTCATAGGTGCCGGGTGCATTGTTTATCACTGTCTGAAACTCTTCAATTGCCTTATCAGATTGGCCAAGTGCCAGATATGCAATGCCTGTGCCAAGATGGTATGCGGCTCTATTGGGTTCTATCTCAATCGCCTTTTGAAAAAGCTCAAGAGCTTTTGAAAAATTGGCTTTTCTATAATAAACTTCTCCTGCGTAGTAATAACCAAGTCCATTTCTTGGATTGGATGCTATCTCACGCTCAAAATATGTAAGTGCATCATCGAGCCGGTTCAATGCCATTTTTGATATTCCTTTCTTTATATTGTCAGTCATTTCAGCAGAAAAACCACATCCAGCAATGATGATAAGAAAGGTTAACAGATATAATATTTTCTTATTCATTCTCATTCCTACCTCCTTTTTTCAATGCTTCAATAACAGAATCAATTTCACCATCAAGAACATTTTGAAGATTATATATGGTAAGACCTATCCTGTGGTCAGTAATTCTGTTTTGAGGAAAATTATACGTTCTGATTTTTTCACTTCTATCTCCGCTTTTTATCTGACTTCTTCTTTCCTGAGAAATCTGCTGCTCTTTTTGCCTTTTCATCAAATCCTGAAGTCTCGCCCTCAAGATTTTCATTGCGCGAGCGCGATTTTGGATCTGGCTTCTTTCATCCTGACAGCTAACAGTAATTCCTGTCGGGATATGCGTTATTCTAACAGCCGAATATGTGGTATTAACGCTCTGTCCGCCATGGCCTGACGAACAGAAAGTCTCAATCTTTAAATCGTCCTGATTGATTTCAATCTCGCCTTCTTCAACATAAGGGAAAACAGCAACAGTTGCAGCAGATGTGTGAATCCTGCCAGATGCCTCTGTTTCAGGAACCCTTTGGACTCTGTGCACACCGCTTTCAAACCTAAAACTACCGTATGCATTTTCCCCGCGCACAAGAAAAATAATCTCCTTGAACCCACCAAGTTCTGAGGCATGAAAATCAAGAACCTCAATCTTCCAGCCTTTTTTTTCAGCAAATCTACTGTACATTCTAAACAGGTCTGCCGCAAACAGAGCTGCTTCCTGCCCACCTGTACCCGCGCGTATCTCAACGATACAATCTTTTTTATCTTCAGGGGACGAGAAAAAGAATTCCTCTATTTCCTTTTCAATCGCTGCTATCTCTGGATAAATGCTGGAATACTCTTCTTCAACCATCCCTTTTAATGTTTCATCCTGCTCAAGTTCCCTGAGTTCATCAATCTTTTGGCAGAGAGATATATATTTTTTACCCTTTTCAACAATGTCACTTATTTCACCGATTTTTTTAAGTTTTTCTTTGTAATCAGGACTGGAAGTACTGGCAGGTTTGGAAACAAAAACCACAAGATCTTCAAATTCTTTTATAAGATTCTCAATTCTCTCAATTAAATCAGTCCTTTCTTGAAACCTTATCACCATATCTTTTCCTGAATTTTTCCACCATCCCTGCCGTATCAATTATTTTTTGTTTACCCGTATAAAAAGGATGGCAATTTGAACATATTTCAAGCCTTATTTCTGCTTTTGTTGACCTGGTAACCACTGTATTTCCACAGGCACATATAATTTTTGCTTCCTTGTATTCCGGATGAATTTTATCTTTCATTTTTTGCTCCCTGTAAAAAATCTGAAAAGTCGTTTCTGTACATCGGTTTTTCAACATCCGTAATTCCCTCCCCACTGAAACTTTTGATTTCTTTCCCTTCAATCAAAATCCTTACACCATCTTCGGGATCAAACTGCGTTGCTGTAAATACAATCTGAGCAAGTCGCCCTTTTATTTCAGCAATACCTCCACCGTATTCTATTTCCTGACTGAAATCAACATATATAATGTCATTTTGCTTTCTCACGTTCAAAACCTTTGCATCTGCTGGAACACAGGAAATAAATCCTTGTGCACTTTCCTCAGGAGTTGGACCCGCGATAAGCTGGTTCAACGCAAACTTTATTTTTTCCGAAATATCCATCTTAAAAAAAGTTCCTGCGTTTCTTTGTACTTCTACAAACGGCTGTGCAGACACCCCGGTGTTTTTGAAAAAGTAGACAATAACTTTTCCTGATGAAATTATGCCGGAACGAATAAGCCCGAATACAACAAGAAGCACTACCCACAACACCAAAAGTCCCAGCACGACCTTTTTCTGAAAAGTCATTTTACTACTTCCCATATATTTTCCACTTGGCTGTTTTTATCAAGAATAACAGGTGTTATCCTGGAAATTTCACAGAAGTATTTCAAAATCTCAACCCTATCTCCCTCAACCGCAATTATATGATTACATGGAAAGACTTTAAGAAAGCTTTTGAAATCACACTCAAGCCTTGCGTGAACATGGGGCCAGGTAGGATTGGTTTCAGTATTGATTTTCTTTCTCAATTTTTCATCAAGAGCGAGGCTTTCCCCTTTAATAATAACCATGTAAGGTTTATCATCCCATAATCCAAGCCGCGCAAATGTCAATTGACATGGCGCAGCATCAAATTCCACAGAGGCACCACCTGCCTTGAAATAAAACTCCAGCGCAGGATGAAAATATACCTTTTTGAAGTTTTCTTCTGGATTTTCACTCAATGCAGCGTACCAGCTTGCATGATTACCAGAATTACAAAAATCCCATATGTCAAGTTCCGGGTGATAGAGGCGCACATCCATAAACAAAACGGGTAACCCACCACTTATGTATTTCAAAATTTGCATTGTCAGCGCAGCATAGGAATCTGCTTCTGTTGCACAAACAAATGGTTCTTTTGGACCTTCCCAATCATAGGGGTCATTCATGAGCATCTCTGGAACATCGCCAAGACATACGTGCTCAGTCAGTTCTCTCTGTCCCTTGAGGCCGCAGAAATCAAAATCATATTCCTGATTAACTTTTTTCATTGCGATATAAAGGGCAATCTGTCGTTTCAATGTTTCTGGCGTCAACATTTTCCCATCATACAGAATTCTATCTCCAAGCATTCCTGTTAACCATGTAAAACCTTTTTCAATTTCAGGATGTGGTATATTTTCCATTGTTTTCACAAGCAAAAGCTGGTCAATCTGATAAACGGTTACTCCAAAATGCTTTATTGTGGGAACCAGATGAAAATATCCAGTTTCCATTCCCATGGAATGACCGCCATAACACCCGTATACTTCATTTTTTATACATGTTGCTGCCTGTGATGCACGAATCCAATTTACCACCTGTTTCAAAGTAGCAGTATCGTCAATATCTCCGACAATCCTGTGGGTCCTTATTCCTGCCTGCCTTAATGCTCCATCTGTAGCAAGAAGCCCTACATTTCCAGGATAAGCACCATTGTTATTTGAAAGAGATAAAATAGGCTTGTCCATACCAACTGACTGAACAAATGGCCAGACAAGGTAAGGAAAATCCCAGACATTATAACACATAATTATTTGTTTACAGTTGCTTTTTACCAGTTGTTCGCCAATTTTTCTTGCCGTTTTAATACTTTTGATTGTTTCTGAACCTACAACAATATCCGGAGTTGTTCCAGTTTTATCTCTCAGATTTTTTCTCAAAAGATCTGCCCATTTATTTAACACAGCCATATTTTCTCTTTCATTGGCAGACCACACATGCTGACGCTCATCGTTCATCATGACAATACCGATAGCGGTATTTTTCATAGCCCCTCCATGAAAAACTAATGTTTTATGTCTTTACTTCTTTTATTATACCGCAAAAAGTGAAAACAATGAATGTCTGTATCTTCTTGCAGCTAAAAAGCTTATTAATTCCTTCTCTATATAATGTGAGTTGTTTGATGTCTGCTTCCTCAATTTCTGGCTTTTGTCTTGTCTTAAAATCATAAATTTTACAGATGCCATTTTCAAAAATCACCCTGTCAATGATTCCAAATACACAATCACCATTAATTTCCACGAGAAATTGAATTTCGCTATAACCATTTTTATTTGGCAAAATAATTTTTTTAATTTCAGGTTTTTCAAGGTTGGCAAGATGCATTTCCACTTCTTCAATGTTCACATCAACTTTCATTTTCTTTAAAAAAAACATGGTTCTATCCTTCAAGGCATGGCTTTCGAAAACAAGTTTATTATTGGAAATTTCATATATGATGCTGTGAATTACTCTACCTATCTTCTCTCCGGAAACATCAAAAACTTGTTGAGCGGATGAAAAAGAAATAGGTGAAACCGGTTTTCTTGTAATTTCTGGAAGTCCTTCCGCTGCTTTGAAAGAAATCTCTACTCTGGATCTTTTTGAAAAAACAGGTTCTCTTGCAGGGTAAATG
>JAOAAW010000158.1 GCA_026418655.1 bacterium
TATAAGAGACAGAGAAACAGCTGAAATGGCAATCCAGGCATCACTGACAGGTCATCTCGTTTTCAGTACTCTTCACACAAATGACTCAACAAGTTCAATAGCACGTCTTCTTGATATGGGAATTGAGCCATATCTGATTGCCTCATCTGTAATAGGCATTATAGCGCAGAGACTGGTACGATTGAACTGTCCAAAGTGTTCACAGCGTACATCTTATCCTGAAGAACTTTTGAAGGAAATCGGTCTTGATATGAATGCTGGGAATTATAATTTCAAGGCAGGAAGGGGTTGTGATTATTGTTTACATACAGGATACCATGGTAGAACCGGGATTTTTGAATTTCTTGAAATGGATGATGAAATTCGTAATCTCATTATGAAACAAGTTTCTTCTGGTGAGATACGCAGATATTCATTAAATAAAGGACTCAGGACCCTCAGGATGGATGGAGCAAGAAAGGTTGGAGAGGGTATCACGACAGTCAGTGAAGTTCTTCGGGTAACCCAGGAAACCTGACATGCCTGTTTTTTCATACGAAGGTTTTGATAAAAGCGGTAAACGTGTTTCAGGCAGGATTGAAGCAGAAAATGCTGCAGCAGCTCGAATGGCTATCAGGAGTAATGGGGTTTACATCGAGAAGATATATTCCCTTGAAAGGCAAAGATATCACCTTTTCGGTGAAAGAATTAAGAAGGAAGATTTTGTGCTCTCCATAAGGGAACTTGCAACACTGATTAACTCGGGTTTGACGCTTGATGAGAGTGTTTCAGGAATTATTGCACAGATGAAAGAAGGTTACCTCCGAGATGTTTACAAGGACATACAGAAACAGATCAGAGAAGGAAAAAGTTTCTCAAAAGCAGCGTCAGGATATCCTGAATTATTCTCTGATATATCACTTTCAATGATACGTTCCGGCGAAGCCAGTGGTTCATTGGGTCTTGTTCTTCAGCGAATTGCTGAATTTCATGAAGAATCCCTGCGTTTCAAAAGTAAGATTACGGGTATTATGATATATCCGATAATAATGGCTATTGTTGGTACGCTCGTCCTTATTTTTGTTTTTGTTTTTGTGACTCCCACAATTACACGGATTTTCGCTGAAATTTCTCTTAAACTTCCATTGCCAACAATAGTTTTAATAAAGATTTCAGCATTTTTGAGGCAATATTTTCTGGCTGTTATCGTTTTTTGTGGAGTTTGTTTTTATCTTATAAAGAAATACTTTGCATCGGAGAAAGGAAGGGGAAAAATTGCATATATTAGAAAAAAAATTCCTTATCTGGGTGAGATATTTTTTAAAAGTGAGATTGCCAACTTTACCGGAACACTGGGAACTCTTCTTGAAGGTGGTGTGGAAATCCTGACAAGTTTAAGCATAGCGAGGGAAGTACTTTCAAGCCCTGACATTAAAGAGCAGATTGATAGAGCAAAAGATCTTATATCTCATGGGCAGAGTGTTTCATCTGCTTTGAGAAGAACCACTTCATTTCCCTACACTGTCATTCAATTGATATCAGCAGGAGAAAAGAGCGGAACAATGCCAGAAATGTTGAAGAAGATTTCAACAAATTTCAAAGAAGATGTTTCTCAAAGGGCAACAAAATTTGTTACAGTCCTTGAGCCATTTATGATTCTTTTTATGGCGATAGTTGTTGGTTTTGTTGTAATCAGCATAATGTTACCGATTTTTCAGATAAGTCAGAGTTTGAGATAGGAGAATAAGATGAAGAAAAAGGGATTTACATTTATTGAATTGATGGCTGTGGTTGTGATTCTTGGAATACTTGCAATGTATGTTATGCCAAGAATTTTTGGAAGGGTTGATGAAGCCAGGGTCACAGCTGCAAAGGTTCAGATAAAAAGTTTTGAGCAGGCACTCAGGATGTTTTATCTTGATAATAGTTTCTATCCATCAACAGAGCAGGGCCTTGAAGCGCTCATTGAAAAACCAACAACAGGAAGGATTCCAGAGAAGTGGAGGGAAGGCGGTTATCTTGAAAAAGGCACAATACCCCTTGATCCATGGGGACATCCTTATATATATCTTTCTCCTGGTAGGAATGGAGAAGACTATGAAATAATTTCCTATGGCAAGGATGGTCAGGAAGGTGGAGCAGGTTATGACGCAGATATTTCAAGCAGTGAGATTGATAGTTCTGGAGCGAGAACTGAAAAATAAGGCGTTTACCCTATTTGAATTGATGGTTGTTATTGTCATCATAGGTTTTTTTTTGTCAATTTAGCACGGCTTACAAGTCATTCTTTTGAGGAAAAGCAAAAAATACCCGAATTTACTCAGATTATTACTCATGCTAGGAATCAAGGTATTGAAAGCGGTAGGTCATGCATACTTTTTCTAAATATTGATGAACAATCTTGGACTGTTGTGGATTGCGAACAGACAATTTTGAAAAAGGTTCCTGATGGAATTGAGTATACTGAGATAACAGAAAATCTTAAGATCGCAAGTGTAACAGTCAATGGTTATAAATTCGAAAGTGGTTGCCCTGGTATTATGTTTTTTCCTGACGGAAGCTGTGAGTATTCTGAAATTGAAGTTCAGGATATACAGGAAGGAAAAAGATTTCTTATCAAACTTAATCCATACGTTTTTGACCCTGAAATAATAGAGATTCAATGAATCAGACGGGAAAAGGTTTCACCCTGCTTGAAGCAATGGTTGCTGTTGGAATTTTTGCAATACTTGGGATTGTTTGCCTTGAAAACTATCTTATTAACACTTCAATCGCTCAGAGGCTAATAGATGAACAAACCTGCTTGATTCTGGCAGGTAAGAAGGAATTTGAATACCTGCAAAATCCCGAGAATGTGCCTGAAACAGGAGATTTTGGTGAAACAGACCCTCAGGCAAAATATGCCATTGAAACAGACGATATAACACTCAGTGAAACCGTGACAATTGACAGTGAGATAACCTTTAATTTTATTGTTAAACGGATAGTTGTACAGAGGCGCGGTTCAAAAATTTCATATCCGATTTTAATCACAAAGTCTGAAGCTGAAAAATAATGAAAAAAATGAAAAAACATGGTTTTACGCTTATTGAAATGATCATTGTAATAGCAATAGGATTCATCATAATTCTTCTTGTGTATCAAACTATGCAGAGCACCCTTGCGGTTTCTCAACATATCAGGGAGAAAATGACAGATATCCAGAGAACGAATTTTTTCCTTGAAACATTTTCAAGCAGGCTGATGAGTGCGCTGGTTGATAGCGAAAATAACAGTTTCAGTTCTACCAGTATCACATTTGAACTCAATGAATACAGAATCAGGAAAATTGTTTCATATTCAACCGAGATCAATGAAAATGGAAGATACGATCTTCTGGTGAAAGAAAAAGATGTATTTCTTGATACAGAATTTTCCTATCCTGCAATTGTTGATTTAGATAGAGTTGAGTTTTCTTTTTTTGATGGGGAATCCTGGCAGACAAACTGGGAAAAAGAAAGTTTTCCAAAAGGTATAGCAATCAGCATTGAAAGAAAGAATTCAAAATTATTTTTCCCTGTTATGCTCAATATACAGAGTGCCCAGCAGTCATGAAAACAATGGATGCATTTGTTCACATTTTTTTGTTTTCATTCTTTACAAAAGGGAATACGGGTAGAATTTCAAATCCATCGCGACCCTCCTTTTTCAAAAGGGAGGAAAAGAAAGTGAAAGACGGCTTTATTCTTGTCATAACTCTTGGCTTTCTTGCGATTCTTGCAGCAAACGCATTTATTCTGACTGAATTTATTAATTACAGAATGGAACTTCAGCACAATCAGACCTCAAGGTTTCTTGTTGAAAAACTTTCAAGAGCAGGCATAACAGCAGCTGAAGCAATACTTCTGATGGATAACAATACTTATGATTGGTTTTCTGATATCTGGGTGAAGCCCAAACATATTGATTTTCCAGAGGGTAGTGTCGATATTACTATTGAACCACTTGATGCAAGGTTTAATATAAATAGCATCTTAAATCGTGATAAATCCTTCAATACGCAGGCAGCCACCATTTTCAGCAATCTTCTGTCTGTAATGGGCTTTCCATCTTCACTTCTTGATGCTCTTCTTGATTGGTTTGACAGCGATGAATTTCCAAGGGTTTTTGGCGCAGAATCTGATTACTATGGCAGTTTGCATCCCCCCTATAAACCCTCCAATGGACCACTGAATGATATCTATGAACTGGCGTATATAAAGGGTTTTACGCCTGAAATTCTGATGCACAATGATGAAAACAATGGTTTATTGGATTTGCTAACAACATTTTCTGATAATAAAATAAATGTTAATATGGCTGATCCAATAATTTTGCAGGCATTGGGATATTCTTCAGAATCAGTAGAAAAAATTTTGAATGAAAGAGAACTCAGGCCATTAAATATGAATATTCTTATGCAGATTGACAGGCAAACAACATCAACATTGACAAGGGTTATAAAATTTACAAGCAGTTATTTCCGCATAACTTCTAAGGCACAAAGCAACGGAGTTTTATACAATCAGTCCCTCATTGTTCAGAGGGCGAATAATAAAATTGCAAGATTGAGATGGGAGAAAAATTGAATCTTACAGTATATATCAGGGACAGAGAATATTTCCATTATTCAGGCGCAAAGAAGATTACTGGGGTTTTTGAATCTGAACAAGATATTGCCGGCTTTCTCAAAGAGAATAAAGTGTCGCTGATTACCATTATTTTCAGCAGGCCATCAATGTTCGTCAGAACACTTGAATTTCCATTTTCATCGTTGAAAAAAATTTCGCAGGTTTTATTGGAAGAGGCAGCTCCGCTTTTTCCTGTTTCTGCGGATGAACTTGAATTTTTCTGGTATCCCGTTTCAACGGACGGATCAAAAACATCTGTTACAACATTTGCGGTTGAAAAATCAAAAATTGATAAATGGAAGAAACACACTTTTTCTAAAAAATGCAAAATAAGGATATCTTTTGAACCATTTATTCTCTCAAATTTTATATCAAGGATAACTCAATATTACAGTTTCACAGGGATTTTCGTTGATGGAAATTATATTTTTAGGCTTAAGGTAAAGGATAACAAGGTTGTTGAAAGTTCGTCTATGTATCTGGAATCAGATGTACTGGAAATAGATTTCTCAAATATTATCGAAAATCGAACAGAGAACCTCCCGGTCGTTTATATTGGAGACCAGAGATTTATTAGGGATATCCGGGGTAAAGTCATCAATGTAGAAAAAAAAGATTTTCCATCCATCCTGTTTTCCTTGATGGAATCATATCCGAATATTGCAGTCACTACTTTTAAACCCTATTCTATAAAAACTGTAAGTGTATCAATCAGTCCTGGTATGGTAATGGGAATAATATTGTTTCTTGCTGTTTCCGGTCTTATGTTCAGACCTTTTTTTATTGCAAAAAAAGCACAGATAAAACTTGATACACTTAATAAACAGATGGAACAGGTTTTTAAGACAGCGTTTCCAGAGGTTACGAGAATTGTTAATCCACTTATTCAGGCAAGGGAAAGGCTGAGGAATATCGGAGATGTACAACAGGTTATTCCAAGCATTTCGGTTATATCCATAATGGAATTGATTTCAGAAGTAGTTCCAGAAACAATTCCTTTTAAGGTTTCACAGATGAGTTTGCGCGGAACCGATCTTTTTCTGACCTGTTCCACAAATAACCTTGAAAATGTTGATTTGCTAGTCCGGATATTTAAAAAATCAAAAATCTTTCAGGATATTAAAGTAGGGGGTATCATGCCTGAAGGAGGACAGATTTCTTTTACGTTGCTTATAAAGGTGAATGAAAATGCAAAAAAATAAAGCAGGTGGCATAATTCTGTCAGGAATTGTAATTTTAATCCTACTTTACCAGTTTATGTGTTTACCAAACATAAAAAAAATAAGGGAGATTAACAAAGCATATCAGCAAAAACAGAAGGACCTACAAACTCTCACTAATTTGATTTCTCAATACAAAGAGAGAACCACTAAGGCAAATCCTGTTTTTGCACCAGCAGAATTTAACCTTTATCTCTTTATGTCAAGATTGATTGAAATGATGAATTTAAGGCCCAACATTTCAAGAATCACACCTGTTACTGAAAACATTCTTTCAAATGCGAGAGAACAGCATATCAGTGTTGGTATCGAGGAGATTGAACTGGAAAAACTTCTTGTTCTTCTTGGAGAGATTGAAAAGAGGGATTTCCTTCGTTATGGGTACCTGCAAATTTCTCGCAATGCCCAGAAGCCTTTTGTTGTCAAAGCAGAAATAGAACTTGTTTGTTATAAACCACAGACCTGACAAATGGATATGGTTTTTCTCATTGATGCAAATAATATCATTTACAGGTCATTTTTTGCTATTAAGTCATTTACAACTTCAACGGGTCAACCCACAAATGCAATATTCGGTTTTGTTTCTACGCTGTTGAAAATCCTTCGTGAATACAAACCAGAATACATTGCAGTTGTTTTTGATACACCTGTCCCAACATTCAGACACAAAATCCTTGAGGAATACAAGATTACAAGAAAACCAATACCGCCAGAACTTTCGGCACAGATACCCGTGATAAAAGAAATCATAAAACATCTTGGAATATCATCCATTGAAAAAGAATCGTTTGAAGCGGATGATATTCTTGCCTGTCTTGCATTGAAATTTAAGCAGCAGGGTAAAAAAGTTATAATTTTCACAGGAGACAAGGATATTTTTCAGGTTCTTTCTGAAAACATAACAATTGTTAATCCTGCAAACTGGGAACAGATTGACACAAAATCATTTACTGAAAAATTTGGCTTCAGTCCTGCAAATGTTATTGATTTTCTTGCCCTCGCAGGAGACGCTTCCGACAGCATTCCCGGAGTTAAAGGAATAGGAGAAAAAACAGCAATGATGCTTGTCAAAGAGTTTGGAACCATTGAAAATCTTTACGATAATATTGAAAAGGTGAAAGGAAAAAAGAGGGAACTGTTACTTGCAGGAAAAGATTCTGCTTTTCTGAGCAAGAAACTTGTTTGGCTATGTTGCGATGTGCCGTTAGAGATATCACTTGAAGATATAAAAAGAAAACAACCCGACCTTGAGAAAATCTTTCAAATTTTTCAGAATTTAGAATTCAAAAAGTTTGACAGTCAAATCCAGGAGATTTTTGATACAAAAAATTTCAATCAGGTTTTTCAGGATATGGGGGATATACTTGCTGTTGGAAATAGAATTTTTGATTTCAAAGAAATTTTAAATAATCCTTCAGAATTCACAATATATCTTGAAGATTCAACGACAGAAAAGATTGGTTTAAGAATTAAGGACAAAATTAAGATGCTTGCAAAAAAAGGTTTCCGGCTTTTTCAGCCATATTTTGACCTTGACATCGCATCGTTTATTTCAGGAAAAACATTCCAGTCAACTGATATCTTTGCGCTGCGAGAAAATTATCATCGCGTTTTTATAAACGAAGGTATGGAATTTCTTTTTCATTCTATTGAAATGCCACTTATTGAAGTTTTGGCAGACATGGAAATGCGTGGAATTCTTGTTGACAGAAAATACCTTGAAACATTGAAAGATGAATATGAAAGAGAAATGAATGTTTTACAGGATAAAATTTATAATATCGCCGGTGAAGTATTTAATCTGAATTCACCTTCTCAGGTTGCGACCATTTTATTTGAAAAACTCGGTCTACCACCTGGAAGAAAAACAAAGGCAGGTTATTCCACTGATACGCAGGTTCTTTCTCAACTTCGCAACAGACATAAAATTATTGATCTGATTCTTCAACACAGGGAACTATCAAAACTCTGCAACACATACATTGATGGCTTTTCCTGTTTTATCGATCCAGAAGATGGCAGGATACATCCAGAGTATACTCAAACATCTGCTTCAACAGGACGACTTGCGTGCAGAGACCCAAATCTTCAAGCAATTCCTGTCAGAACCGAAAGGGGAGGGAAGATAAGAAAAATCTTTATCTCACCTGAAAATTCAGTGCTTTGTTCATTTGATTATAATCAGATTGAACTGAGAGTTTTAGCCCATTTTTCAAAGGATCCTGTTCTTATTGAATCTTTTCAAAAAGGCCTGGACATTCATTTAGAAACAGCAAAACAGCTTTTCACATTTGATACAAATTCCCTTTTCGGAAATGAACAGATTGAGACATATCGTCGTATGGCAAAGCCAATAAACTTTGGAATAATTTATGGAATGAATTCTTATGGTCTTGCAGGTCGTTTGGGTTGCTCACAGCAGGAGGCACAATCATTTATTGATGTATATTTTGCAAAATTTCAGGGTGTCAGAAGTTATATTCACAGATCAATTTCAGAAGCAGAAAAAAATGGATATGTGAAAACCCTTTTTGGAAGAAAGAGATATCTGCCAGAAATACTTTCAGAAAACAGAAACCAGAAAGAATTTGCCCAGAGGGTTGCTATCAATATGCCGATTCAGGGTACTGCCTCTGAACTGATAAAACTTGCAATGATAAGAATTCATCAGTGGTTAAAAAATGAAAAATTGAAAAGCGGAATCATACTTCAGATTCACGATGAACTTGTTTTTGAGATATATAACGATGAGTATGAGATAGTTGAAAAAATCAAAGAAATAATGGAAAATGTTCGTATTCTTGAAATACCATTGAGTGTGGATGTTCAGAAGGGGAAAAACTACCTTGAAATGGTGAAAATTTGAGAAATTTTATGGGGGTCTTGACAAAATAAAAAATACTCATTAAAATAACAGTGAAAATGGAGAAAACCTCCATTAACAATAAGAAAGAAAGGAGGTGAGAAAGATGAGAAAAGGGTTTACGCTGATAGAACTTCTGGTAGTAATCGCTATTATAGCGATTCTTGCAGCAATGTTGCTTCCTGTGCTTTCAAGGGCAAGAGAAAATGCTCGCCGCGGAGTTTGTATGTCAAACCTGAAGCAGATCGGTCTCGCACTTAAGATGTATGCCCAGGACTATGATGAATTCTATCCTACAATATCATCTGTTGCAGCAGGTAGTGGAATTGTTACTCCTGTTTCAGGTGAAGCCGGCAGTGCATTCAGTTTGCTTCTTGGAAGAATAAGGGACACAAGTATTGCAACAAATCCCTTTACAAAGCCGTGTCCTAATTATCTGAAGAATACTGATGTTCTTGTGTGTCCGAGTTCAAATGATGTGAAATACACTGAGGATCCGGAAAATGTGAATATTGTTTTCTCTCCCAATTTTACCAGAGGCGCAGGAAACTGCTCCTATGCC
>JAOAAW010000011.1 GCA_026418655.1 bacterium
CATCATTATGGGTCTGGAAAAAATATTTAAGATTTTCCACTGTTTTTTGAGCAATTGCAAGAAACTCGGGTGTTCTATGATGAATGATGGGCTTTGCCATTTCAAGAAGGACGTCTTCTGGAACAGAAATAGGACCTGGAGTAAAAAGCCTTTTTTTCATATTTTCTCCTTTCAAAAATATCTTATTTGATCAGGGCAATATCCAGAACTTCCATTACATTGTTTACCAGAACTATTTTCAATTCTTTTCTGATTTTCTCAGGGATTTCCTCGAGGTCTTTTTCATTTTCTCTGGGAATAATAACTGTTGTTATTTCTGCTCTATGTGCTGCAAGGATTTTACTTTTCAGCCCGCCAATTTTGAGAACTTTTCCCTGCAATGTGATTTCTCCTGTCATTGCAACATCGCATCTTGTTTTTTTACCGGTTAATGCTGATACAAGTGCAGTAACAATGGTAATGCCTGCAGATGGACCATCTTTTGGAATTGCTCCTTCTGGTACATGGATGTGAATGTCGTGTTTTTCCGCAAAATCTTCCTGTATTCCTAACTTTTCTGCATTTGCTCTCACAAAACTCAAAGCTGCCTGTGCAGATTCTTTCATTACAGAACCGAGCTGTCCGGTGAGAATGAGTTTACCTTTACCTTTCATCAAAAGAACCTCAGTAAAAAGTATATCACCTCCATATTCAGTCCATGCCATTCCTGTGGCAACCCCAATACCATGTTCTTTTGCTTTTGTAAAGGAGGTGTATTTTTCAGGACCTAAGTACTCACTCAGATTTTTCAGCCCAATTCTGTAAGGCAATTTTGTTTGCTGGGTTTCAACGATTTGCTTTGTCACTTTTCTACAAATAGTAGCAAGCTGTCTTTCAAGATTTCTGACACCTGCTTCCCTTGTATACTCTTTAATAATTTTTGTAATGGCGTTATCTGAGATACTTATTTCTTCGTTTTTCAATCCATGCTGCGGGAGTAATTTTGGTATCAAAAAATATTTTGCGATCTGAAGTTTTTCCCAGCTTGTATAACCCGGTAAATTGATTACTTCCATCCTATCAAGAAGGGGAGGCGGGATGGTAAATTCTGTATTTGCGGTTGTTATAAAAAGTACCTTTGAAAGGTCAAATTCTACTTCCAGATAATGGTCTGAAAACATATGATTTTGTTCAGGGTCCAGTACTTCAAGCAGTGCACTTGCAGGATCTCCCCTGAAATCAGTTCCCAATTTATCTATTTCATCAAGTAAGAACACAGGATTATTAACTCCTGCCTTTCTCATCGATTGGATAATCCTGCCAGGTAGAGCGCCTATATAAGTTCTTCTATGACCCCTGATTTCGGCTTCATCTCTAACACCACCCAGAGAAATCCTTACAAATTTCCTTCCCATGCATCGTGCAATTGACTTGCCCAAAGATGTTTTTCCACAGCCAGGAGGTCCCACAAAACACAAAATCGGTCCTTTAAGTGCGTCTGTCTTTTTTCTCACAGCAAGATATTCAACTATTCTTTCTTTAACCTTCTCAAGCCCAAAGTGATCTTCGTCAAGAACTTTTTTTGCATGTTCAATGTCAAGATTGTCAGTTGTTTGACTATTCCACGGTAGAGCAACCAACCAGTCAATATATGTGCGGATAACCGTGGCTTCAGGAGATAATGGCATTGTCTTACTTAATCTGCCAAGTTCTTCAAGGGCTTTTGTTTCAGCTTCCTTTGACATTTTTACAGCAAGTATCTTTTCCCTTAGCTGCGCCAGTTCCGGGCTTTCTGTCTCTTTTCCCAGTTCCTGCTGAATTGTTTTCAGCTGCTCATGAAGAAGGTATTCCTTCTGGGTTTGCTCTATCTTTTTCAGTACTTTATTTTGAATATCTTTTTGTATTTCAAGTACACTCAATTCACTGTTTATAATGTCTATGAGTTTTTTTAATCTTTCTTTTTCTTCAAGAGTTTCAAGAATCGTAATTTTATCCTTGAATTTTAATGGCAAGTAACCAGCCACAGAATCAGCAAGTTTTGATGGGCTATCAATTGTTAAAAGTGTTCCATAAAATTCCTTTGGAACAGCAGTATTCAGATTTATGTATTTTTCAGCGAGTTCAAGAACAAGCCTCGACAGGGCTTCAGTTTCCTTATCTTTTTCAGATCTGGTTTTTATGTTTTCAGAGGCGCAGGCAAAATATTTTCTGTCTGTAATGACTTTTACAATTTTCACTCTTTCAATGCTTTCAACGAGTATTTTCATTGTACCGCTTGGTTCTCTTACACTCTGAGCAAGCTTTGCAAGTATGCCAATAGAATAAAGGTCATCTATTCCTGGTTCCTCTATTCTTGGATCTTTTTGAAAGGTGAGTATGAGTAAATTATCGGTGCTCATTGCTTCCTCAACAGCATTAATAGAACGCTGTCTTCCCACCAGAAGAGGTACAACCATATTCGGAAAGACAACTATGTCTCTCAGCGGTACAAATGGTCTTATTGTTCTTTTTTTGTTCTGGATTTTATTTTCTGTCATTTTCATATTTATTGGGATATATTATTTTGTCCGCCAGGCCATATTCGACGGCCTCTTTTGCATCCATAAAATAATCTCTTTCAGTATCCTTTTCAATCTTTTTTAAACTTTGTCCTGTATGTTTTGACAAAATTTCATTGATAATGTTTCTCAGTCTTATCATTTCCTTTGTGTGAATGCTGACATCAATTGCTGTTCCTCCGATTTCTCCAAAAGGTTGATGGATTAGTACCCTTGAATGTGGCAATAGAAATCTTTTATCTTTTTTCCCACCTGCAAGAAGTACTGCACCCATACTGGCAGCCTGACCAATGCAATAGGTAGCAACATCACATTTTACAAACTGTATTGTGTCGTATATGGCAAGACCCGCTGTTATTGAACCGCCCGGTGTGTTGAGGAATAAACTTATGTCTTTATTTGAATCTTTGTTCTGCAGAAAAAGAAGCTGGGCAATAACCGCATTGGCAACAGAATCAGTTATCGGGAAACCAATAAAAATAATTCTATCTTCAAGAAGCCTTGAATAAATATCATACGCTCTTTCACCGCGCTCTGTAACTTCTATGACATATGGAATGAGTTGATTGACAAGTTTATTCTCTTTTTTTTCTGTCATTTTTTTGCTTCTCCCGGAAGAATAATTTTTTTGATATTCTGTGCGCTATTTTTTACTGTGTCAAAAGCCTTTTCTATTCTTATGTCATCTTTTAAATCGTGGATTCTACCACTTTCTTGTAGCCGTTTTTTTACCTGTTGATAGCTTTCTCCACTTGTCAAGCATATATGTCTGATAGCATTGTCTATTTCTTCATCTGACACTTCAATTTTTTCGATCTCTGCAATTTTATCAAGGATAAAATATTTCTTCAGTTGTTCTTCTGCCACTGGCTTCATTTTTTCATAAATTTCATTCGCAATCTTTTTAATTTCCTCTTCTGTTTTGTTTTTCGTGTCTATGTAATTAAATTGCTGTTCTGTAAGACTTCTGGCTCTCTGTAACATCAGTTTTTCAGGCACTTCAACTTTACTGTGTTCAAATAGTTGTTTCCATATCTGTTCTTCTTCCTGTCTTTTTGCTTTTGCAATGCTAAGCTGTTCTAATTGCTCTCTTATTTTTTTTCTCCACGCCGCTCTTTTTTCAGGGTCAATGATGGAACTGGCAAATTCTTTTCTCTTTTCCCAGTCAGCCAGGACTTCGTCAACCATTTTTTCTGTGACTGGTTCTGGTTCTACCTGTTTAACAGTGAGCTCCTTATATTTTCCGACAATTACATCCGGTTTTACTTCAACATAAACACTGAAACTCAAAGTGTTATCAAACTTTACATCTTCTATTTCAGGATCTATTACGGGCATTATATTATTTTCCTTAATAGCAGCAAGATATGAACGAGTAATCAAATTTTCAATTACCTTTTTCTTGATCGTGTCGCTGTATCTTGTTGCAATAACATGTTCAGGAACCTTTCCCTTTCTAAAACCAGGGACTTCAGCATTCTGTTGGATTTCCCTGATTATGTTTATTCTTTCCTGCTCTACCCTTTCATTTTCTATCTCAAAAAGGATTTTTCTTCCATGTCTTGGAAGTTGTTGAATTTCAACTTTCATTTTAGATGCTCCTGGAAAAGAAAATTTTTCAACGATAATAGAATACTAAAGAGCGGGGTACGGGAATCGAACCCGTATAATCAGCTTGGAAGGCTGATGTTTTACCACTAAACTAACCCCGCATTATAAGCATATCAAGCAGGGGAGGATTCGGCGCCCTTGCCTCCCACAGCGGCTCGGGTCGGCCATCCGCTGACAATGCTACGCTTGCTCGCATTGTCTTACTTCGCTCCAATTCGAATCCTCCTCTTCTTAAGTTTTTCATAGTGGGCAGGGGAGGATTCGAACCTCCGTAGGCTAACGCCGGCAGATTTACAGTCTGCTGCCATTTCCACTCGGCCACCTACCCACATATTGCTGTACCCGTCCCGCCGTAAGCGGTGTAACTTTTGAGACCCGTATTAACAGGTGGGTACCTCGCTGGACACCGCGACTTCCGTTTCCGGCATGTCTTGTATGCCAGACTCGGTTCCCTTTTATTTGGTGTTGGCTCAAAGTTTCACACTCCGCCTGCGCACGGGACAGGCAAAAATATAATACCAGAAAAAGTCAATGGTGTAAATATCATTGTCATCCAGTATCTGGACAAGTCAAAAACATAATGATTTAATATCTCCATCATAATCAAGGGGGAGTAGATGAAATTTTCATTTATGAGCTTTTCGTGTCCTGAAAGCACACTTATCGAGATGCTGGAATATGCAAAAAAATATGGTTATGATGGTGTTGAACCAAGGGCTCAAGCTCAGCACAAGCATGGTATAGAACTTGAAACAAGCAGTAAAAAGAGAAAGGAAATTAAAAAAATTTTCCAGGATAGTGGAATTGAGTGTGCCTGTATTGCCACTTCAATAAGGTATTGTTTTGTTGACAGGGAAAAAAGAAAAAATGCTCTTGAAACAACAAGATCTTTCATCGACCTTGCAGTGGAAATTGGCACAACAAGAATAAGGGTTTTCGGTGGAGTACCGGATATTGATATTCCTGAAGAAGATGCAGTAAAAATAGTCGGTGAATGTCTTGCCCTGGCATCAGAATATGCAGAAAAAAACAGGATAATGCTTTGTCTTGAAACGCATGATTTCTTTTCAAGGGCTGATACTGCAATGAGGGCTGTTAAGATAGCAGATAGCTCCTGTGTAAAAATTAACTGGGACATCATGCATCCTTTTACACAGGGTATGTCAATAAAAGAAGCGTTTGACCATGTTAAAAATTTTGTTGAACACTGTCATGTTCATGACGGTGTTTATGATGAAAAAAGAAATGTGAAGCTTGCGTTGATGGGACAGGGAGAAATACCATATAGAGAAGCAATCAGATTACTTGAAGAGATGAACTATCAGGGATACCTTTCAGGTGAATATATTCAAGCATGGTCGCCTGATGTAGTATTGCCTCATGAGATTAAAACATTGAAAAGTTATCTTTATAGATGAGTTTATTTACCATTGCTTTGAGTTCATTTGTTATCGCTCTCTCAGGTGCTCTAAGTCCTGGTCCATTACTCGCTGTAACAATAAGTAGAACAATTTCTTATGGTCCAAAAGAAGGACTTTTTTTAAGTTTAGGCCATTCAATTCTTGAATTTGCTCTGATAATCCTGCTTATATCTGGCTTTGGCTACTATTTAAAAAAGCCAGCAGTTGCGGATACAATAGGAATTATTGGTGGTTGCATACTGATTTTATTTGGAATCTGGATGTTGTTTACACGAGAATTCATAACCTTTGATGGACAGATTGCAAACACTCAAAAATTCAAAATTTCATCATCAATTTTAAGATCCATTCTTTCAGGAGTAGCAGTAACTCTTTCAAATCCTTATTGGTTATTGTGGTGGGTAACGATAGGACTTACTTATCTTTCAATTGCTTTGCCAAGGGGCGTTTCTGGAATTCTGGTGTTTTTTATCGGTCATATATCAGCAGATTTTTTGTGGTACAGTTTAGTTTCAGTGTTTCTTGCCATGGGAGTTAAACCAACACAGCTTATGGTAATTCTGATTATCATGAAATTTTGTGGACTTTTCCTTCTAGGCTTTGGAATTTTTCTCATTGCCAGTTTTATCTGAAAATTTCCAACCAGAGTTTGATACGGGTTTCTGAAATTACTTCATCTTTTTTTCAGTGGTTTCTGAAGCAGCAGAAACAAAAAAACTGTTCAGAGGTTTTTATATTCCTTTTCTCCATCAATACAGATTTAGAAATCATTGGCTCATTCTGTGCAACAGATGGTTTATCTGTTGCCATGTCTTGTTGCTTTTGGGGATATGCTTCTCCTGCTTGTTTGTTTTCCATGGTTGTTTTGTATGCCATCTGGATAACAATTTCCCTCTGATGGTTTTCTTGGTCAATCATTGCCAATCTTTTACTTCAGATTGTCTTTCTGTCTTTTCCTTATATTCAATTGGTTCTGTTTTTTTTGCCGGTTCCTGCTGTCCGATTTTCTTAAAGATGAAAAATGTTTAAAAGACCTGATATATTCAAAAACCCTGATAAAGGTATCCTGGCTGCAATCCAGTGCCTCGTGTTTTTGTCCCATAAACCTATGACAAACATTGTAAATCATGTCCTGATATCTTTTTCCAAAATTTCAAATGCATACATATTTTCTTTCTGAACCATTTGTACAAGGGATTCGTCATCAAGATTATTAATATTGTTTCTATTCATTAGACAATTCCAGCAGATACAGGGTTCCCTGAACTGGGATGTGCGTCATCTTTTCTTTTTGAAGTACTCTATTAGCGGGGTATTCTGCTTTCCTTCCTTCAGTCCCTCAAGTGCGATTTCAAGAGCTGCCTGAACAATGTCTGATTTTTTTATTCTTCTATTGATTCTTCTGAGTGAAAACCATGCCTCATCAAGTTCTGAAAGCAATTTTTCGGGAAAATAAAATGTGGCTTTACCTTTTACAGGTTCTTTTTCTACTTTTGTTTTTGATTCTCCAAGAAAAATATCAACTCCTTTACCTTTGAGAGACGGTCTTTTTGGCATCTTCAATCACCTCCCTGGCAAGTTCTCTATACGCTTCTGCAGCTTCTGATGTTGCCGCATATTGAATGATGGGCATCCCTGCTAATGCCGCATCAGCGAATTTCACAGTTCTTTTTATTATTGTTTTGAAAACTTCCTGCGGAAATACCTTTTCCAGTTCTTCAACAACTTCTCTTGAATGAAGGGTTCTTGTATTGTGCATTGTTCTGAGTATTCTTTTCCTGAGACCGGGATTGCCTTTTTTTCTCACCTTTGAAATAATGTTATCAAGCTGTTTCAAACCGCGAAGTGCGAGATATTCTGTTTGTACCGGGATTATAACAGTATCTGCGCATATCAGGGCATTTGTTGTCAACACTCCCAGACTTGGTGGACAATCTACAAATATAAAATCGTAATCATTCTTAATTTCATTCAGGGCATCTCTGAGATTTCTATCCCAGCCAATCTCTCCAATCAATTCTCCTTCTGCTCCTGCAAGGTCAAGGTTTGAAGGAACAAGAAAGAGATTGTTAATCTTTGTTTCTTTAATAATTTCCTTCAAAGGATACTGTTCGCAATTGATAAGTGAATCATAGACTGTTTTTGAAAAGGAATCCGGATCATACCCAAGACAGACTGTAAGACCAGCCTGTGGGTCAAAGTCAACAAGAAGCACCTTATATCCTGCTTCAGCAATTGCTGAGCCAAGGCAAAGGCATGTTGTTGTTTTGCCAACGCCGCCCTTCTGGTTTGTAATTGAATATATCGCTGCCATATAAACAGTATAATGGTAAAATGGCAAAAAGTCAAGTTTCTTATGATTTGACTTCTTGCTTTATCAAGTGATAAAGTTAGTGAAATCAAAAAATGGAGGGTATATGTTAAAGGTGGGAATAATCGGATTTGGACTTCGTGTTTCACATATGGCAGCAGCAATGAAAGTATTTGGTATCCCTTATAAAATTGCAGCAATTACAGACCCAGCCTTCCAGGAAATTGAAAAGGCAGTGAAAGAGAATATACCAGAAGCCATTATCAGAAGAAGAATTGATCCTGAATTAATGCGGGATACAAAGTATTTCAATTCCGCGGATGAAATGCTTGATAGTGTGGAACTTGATGGGGTAATGATAGGTACAAGATGCCATTTGCATACTGAAATGGCCTGCAAGGTGGCAAAAAGAAATCTTCCTTTGTTTCTTGAAAAACCTGTTGCCATAACATTTGAACAAATTAAAACACTTGAAAATGCTTTTCAGAATTACCCTGCTCCAACGGTTGTGTCTTTTCCCCTCAGACTTTCTTCCATAGCTCAAAAGGTTAAACAGATTATTGACTCTGGCAGAATTGGAGAAGTTGAACACGTTGTCGCCTGGAATGATGTTCCTTATGGTTCTGTGTACTTTAATAACTGGTACAGAAATTACCATGAAGTTGGTGGACTGTTTTTACAGAAAGCGACCCACGATTTTGACTATATTTTTTATCTTACAGGAAGAAAGCCAAAACTTGTTGCAGCAATGAATTCACAGAGGATTTATGGGAAAAGGGATAAACCTTTTGAACTTCTGTGTAAGGATTGTGATGAAAAAATGGAATGTATTGAAAGTCCTTTCAATCTCTTCTATAAAAGGTTCAAGGGAGAAAAGGTTGACTGGAACAACTGGCAAAAATGCATGTTTTCAAAAGAAATTAAGAATGAAGATAGTGGAAATGCTTTACTTGAGCTTGATAATGGAGTGCAGGTCAGTTACAGTCAGAATTTCTTTGTTAGAAACCAGGCAGGAAGAAGGGGAGCAAGGTTATATGGTTATAAGGGAACGATTGACTTTGATTGGTACAGGAAAACCATAATTGTGTATGACCATATTATGCCGATAACCGAAACAATTGAATTTTCTGGAGATCTGCCACATTTTGGCGGTGATAGGGAACTTGCCTATGATTTTCTCATGGCAATGAAAGAAAAGAAGCAGTCCCGTTCACCGATAGAAGCAGGAATAATAAGTGCACTAACATGTCTTTGGGCAAGAGAATCAGCAGAAAAAAGACAGTTTTTTGAGATCAAGATGCCATGAAGATAAAGTTTAAGAGCAATTTTTAACCATAATGCAGGTCACAATTATTATCAATTACTCCCTCTTTCCCATCTTCAATCATATTCATGTTGGCTGCTTCAATTACACTGACACTTATCATTGCCTGTGCAGGCAAAGGT
>JAOAAW010000027.1 GCA_026418655.1 bacterium
ATATTTCCGTCACCAATAATGGTTTGCTGCATAATTTTATCAGTACCAGGAACTTCCATCGAGGTATCCATCCTGAACAGGTTTCCTTTCATCCACATCTTTATAGGCATCTTCATTGTTGCCCCGAACATTGACATGTTCAGGTCAATTATTGCGCTCATTTCGTTAACATTTGAATGTTTCTCGGTAAGCCTTTTGAATAAAACATCCTTCGGATTTTCAGTTTGTGCAAACAAAATTCCACTGACCATGCATATAACAGCAAAAATTTTTTTCATATTAACCTCCGCCTGGTTTAATTTCACATATATTGTATCCCGGCAAAAAGAAATGTCAAAAACTGAAATTTTAAAAAATTTATATCCAGGTATTGTATAATATGCTTTGAACAAACGGGAGATAAAATGTTAACAGCAAAAAAAGTAAAGGAAGTCGCAAAAAAATTAGGCGCAGACCTTATCGGAATTGCATCCCTTGATAGGTTCGTAGGTGCACCAGAACAGATGGACCCCAGATACATAAATCCTGATGCAAAGGCATTGATTGTTATTGCATTAAGAATTCCCCGTGGCTCTTTACGAGGAATAGAAGAAGGAACATATTTTCTTTCCTATTCTTCCCAGGGATATGGAAGCATAAATATGATTTACAATCCTTTTATTCTATATCATCTAACAAGATTTATTGAAGACAATGGTTACGAGGCAACACCAATTCCAAATGATTACTATAACTGGCCTGCTATTGAATATGCCACAGGTAAAATTAAGGAAAACTGGTCAAAACCTGTTTCTCCTGATAAACCCCTACCAGATGTATTCATTCATTTTAGAATAGCAGCATTCTGTGCGGGGCTTGGTGAAATCGGATACAGCAAACTTCTGTTAACCCCAGAATTTGGTCCCAGGCAGAGATTCGCATGCATTCTCACTGATGCACCACTTGAACCAGATCCGATTTACGATGGTCCGAAAATTTGCGATAGGTGTATGCTTTGTGCAAAGGAGTGCTCTGCAAATGCAATAAGCACAACAGAAACAGTAAAATTGAAGGTTGCTGGAAAAGACCTTGAATGGGGAAAACTTGATATTGAAGCATGCACAAAAGGTTTCCAGGGAATAAAACCATTTGACCAATATAATCCTTTTACAGGTGAACCATCCCCTGCTATTATTTATTCAAGAGCGATAGAAGGCGCAAGGGGCTGTATCCGTGCCTGTATGATACATCTTGAAAAAGAAGGCAAGATTAAAAACAGATTTGTTCAGCCGTTCAGAAGAAGGAAGGAATGGAAGATGGAATAAAATTTTCAGTCGGATACCAGTTGATTGAAGAGGGCAAATTTTTCTCTGAAATTGTAAATGATTTCAAATACAGTATTGATGAGGTGTATTTTGCGTGGTTAAACCTTCCAAGCGGAAGAGCGCCAATTGAGAACAAAGCCGGATATATCAACTGGGAGGCGCAGAAACAGATGGAGTATGAACTGAAAGAAATAAAAAAACTCGGTATAAAACTAAATCTTCTCTTAAATGCCTCCTGCTGGGGTTCTCTCTCTCTTTCAGTAAATCTTGCAAATACTATCATATCGACAATAGATTATCTCGAAAACCTGATAGGGATTGACTCTATCACTGCCTTTTCGCCTGCTGTGGCGTATGTGGTCAGAAAAAATTTCCCTGAAATGGAAATCAGGGCATCAGTAAACATGAGAATAGGTACGGTTTCTGCCATGGAACAAGTTTCTGAACTGTTTGATGGCTTTGTAATGCAAAGAGAATACAATAGAAATCTTGAGAAAATCACCGAGTTAAAAAAATGGTGCGATAAAAACGGAAAGAAATTAAGCATGCTTGCCAACAGTGGATGCATAAACTTCTGTGCCGTACAATTGTTTCATGATAATGTAATTGCGCATGAGTCAGAAGTTTTTACAAAAATCAACATTACTGATGATATACCGGGCAATTGCTGGACACATTACAAAAAACATGAAAACTGGAAAAACCTTTTGATGAACCACTCATGGGTAAGGCCTGAAGATGTTGATTTCTACAGGAATTTTTTCCAGGTGATCAAACTTGCAACAAGAATGAACCCTGAACCAGAAAAGGTCATACAGGCGTACTCAATGAGAAAATACCATGGAAATTTGCTTGATATCCTTGAACCCAACCATGCCAGATTATTGTTTCCATACATCATTGACAATAAAAAATTCCCAGAAAACTGGCTTAAAAATATAACATCCTGCCATAAGAACTGTAAAATTTGCTCTTTTTGTGAGGAAACATTTCAAAGTATCCTGACTAAAACTAGAGAATGAAATAACCTCAATATCAGGTGAGACTGGGAAAAATGGATAAAACAAAACTCAAAGATTTTGCGGCGCAGGTAAAAGCAGATCTTATCGGAATTGCAAATATTGAGAGATTTTATGGAATTCCAAGGCAACATCATCCTTCAAGTATTCTTCCAGAAGCAAAAACTGTAATTGTTGTCGGAAAAAGAATTCTTCGTGGTGGCTGGCGTGGAGTAGAAGAAGGTACGAACTGGATAAGCTATACTTATTTTGATTACCATGGACTGTTGAATACACTGTTTATTACTGAACCATTGTATCATCTTGCCTGTTTCATCGAAGACCATGGATACGAAGCAATACCTTATTATCCAGGAGTTCCAGAAGCAAGATATGGAAATAAACCACTCAGAAATGGACAGGTTGCACCTGACATCAATCTCGCAATCAGAATCGCAGGAATATGTGCAGGACTTGGAGAAATTGGATGGAGTAAAGTATTCTTGACAGAAAAGTTTGGACCCAGACAGAGATTACATGCAATCATTACTGACCTTGAATTTGAGCCTGATCAACTTGTAAAACCAGGAAGTATATGTACCAAATGTATGAGGTGTGTTGAAGGATGTCCGTCAAAAGCAATCCCACATTTAAAAGAAAACAAAAAAATACGGATAAAAATTGACAATAATATCTATGAGTGGGCAGATATCCATTTCGGTAAATGTACACTGAGCTATCACGGCGGTGATTCAAGGGTCTCCCCTTTTATTCACAGAGACTTTCCTGGATGGAATATAGATGCCTCAAAACAGGATTTTTCTGAAGAAACCGCATACAAGTTTTGCTGGACATTATCTACTGGAAAATGGAGAAAAACAAATGAATTTTCATCAGGGTACATTATTGAAGGCCACGCAATGATACAAAAATGGGGAGAAGGCGGAAGTTTCGGTATCTGTGGTTCAAGAGGATGTATGAGAAGCTGCTTTGATTGGCTTGAAAAACAGGAAAAAATTGGACAGATATTCAAATCAGGCAGGTTTATTAAAAGAAAAAGGTGGTTGCTACCTTACAGGGTCAAATCAAAATGAGGATAATATAATAAAAGAAAAGACAAAATTTCTTGAAGTACGAAATGAATATGATGTTGTAGTTGTCGGAGCTGGAGTTGCAGGAGCAGCAGCCGCAGTCTCAGCAGCAAGAAACAAGGTAATTTAAAAGGTATGTTTTCTCACAGAAATACGATCCTCTTAACACTCAAATATACGATTTAAATAAAGGATTTTCTGTAGAACAAACAACCCAGCAAATTCTATCTTCCAGGAAAAATATCAGAACAGAGAGAAAAGATAAAAACTAAGAATCCACTGCTTTTTTCTGTGTCGATTCCGTCGATTCCTACCTTTCGCATGACAAGACGACTGAAAGACCTGACGGAACTTGAAGAATCACACGAAAGAACGATTTTTCCGGACACTGTGGGAATGATCGGCGATTGGAGAAAACCGGGACCATTATATTACATACCGTTTTCGTCTCTTTATGCAGTAAAAACATCCAATCTAATTACGGCGGGAAGGTGTATTTCCGCCCGTAGTGCGTGGGATATAATCAGAGCAATTCCTGTGTGCGTGCTTACTGGAGAAATTGCAGGAACTGCGTCCGCATTATTGTGCAAGTCAAAAAGACAGAAATTTTCTTCACTTGACATAAAAAATCTCCAGAAAAAACTGAAAACTCAAGGGGTAAAGATTGATTAGAAGATTCAAAAATTCTTTGATCCAAAAATTCTTCTTATCTCTGGCAGACCAAATTTGCATAAAATCTATGTCCCTATTTTTGACTCCTCATATCGACAGAAACTACAGGAAACTACAGCAAGTTTTATTCTTTTATCCAGACATGCCGAGTAATAAGTTGCTTTACCGCCTGCTGAATTTCCCATACAACCAATTCTACGAGCGTCAATAAATGGAAGATTTACCAGGAGGTCAACTCCCCTTATAACATCGGAAACCCTTTCTGAAGTTTTTCCTGTCTTTCACCAAAGCAACGCTGTTCAATTGCGAGTGCCACACAACCATTTCTCGCTGCCTGTATTGCAAAATCTCTATCTCCTTTCATCAGATGTCTTTCATATCTGCTGGTTGCCTTGCCGATCGAAATGTGGGCACCAAGAGAATGTCCCTGTAGGCATATCATGGCTGGATATTTGTCCCTCTTTACAGAAGGAAACACAAGATAAGCGACATTCATTACCCATTGATTTGTGGGTAAACGATTTTTCTTATTGTGATACCGTTTTGCTTATCCTCGCTGACTATTCTATAACCAGGGTTCCCATTTTCAATATAAAGAGGACCAAGCAGTTCTTCAAATTTTTCTTTCAATTTTGATTTCCATTTTATGAAATCACGGTCTTCTGAAAATGAAAGGACCTTTTCGGCTCTCGCCAGTAATTTCCCATGAAAATAGCTCGGAGAAAATTCTTTATCAGTATATCTTCTCATTTTTGAATACTTTTGATTTCAGAAAACACACTCTCGCAGGCACTTCTGAGAAGCGATATATCATGGCCCACCGCAATAAATTGAAATCCCTCTTTTATCCTTTTATCAATCTCTGAAGCTGTGGCAATAAGTCCACAGGGAATCCTGAATGCCCTGCAGACATTGTTAATATAATCAATAGTGCTTTGAACCTCAGGATGTTTTGGATTTTTAAGATGTCCCATTGAAGCTGCCAGGTCATTTGCACCGATAAAAACACAATCAATTCCTTCAACAGCAAGAATTTCTTCCAGGTTTTCCACAGCAAGTTTATGTTCAATCTGAATTACAACAAGAATGTTATCATTTGCGTTTTCAAAGTACTGGTCAATCCATCTTCCAAAACCACTTGCCCTGTGTGGGCCAATACCCCTGATTCCATGAGGTGGATATCTTGTTGCCATTACAGCCTGTTGCGCCTGTTCCGGGGTGTTTATCATAGGAATAATGAGACCCATTACACCTGTATCAAGAATCTGTTTTATCCCCACAAAATCATTCCAGGGGACCCTTACAAGCGGCACTGTGTTCGTTCCCGAAACCGCCTGTGCCATCATCTCAACTGATTCAATTCCAATGACACCATGTTCCATATCAAAAACAA
>JAOAAW010000206.1 GCA_026418655.1 bacterium
CGGCAGCGTCAGATGTGTATAAGAGACAGCCCGTAATATAATAAACCCCCGGAACCATACATTCTGGAATAAAATTATTTCCACCATCATGACCATCAAGAACATAAATTTCATTGGCACCTGCTTCTTTCAAACCTTCACAAACCGCTCCAATATCTCTCATGAGCAATCTCATGGCTTCGTAGAACTCTGTCCCTTTTTCCCTTGTTTGAACCCATTTAAATACACCTGTTGCTCCTTCAAGATCAGTACAGATGTAAATCTTCATGTCTTTCTCCTTTATAAAATTAGAACCTTGCCTACTTCATATTTTCTTTTGCTGCCCACAATAATCCTCTTTTGGTTATTTCTCTAACCTCTGAAATGTCAAAATCTGCTCTCGCATGACCCAATGATGAATAAAAAACCCTACCCTTTCCATACATTCTTTTCCATACAACTGGCATAATACATTTTTCGATCCAGGGTACAGTTTCATTTGTAAACGTGGTAGTTGCAAGAATCTCGTTTGATGGATCTACATGCATGTAATATTGTTCTGATTTTATTCTGAAATCATTTATACCACGCACTATCGGATCATCTTTTTTAATTATATTTACCTCATATTCAACAATACCACCTGGATGAGCAACCCATTGACCTCCGACCATAAACTGATATGATGGATGACTCCTGAATGCATCTCCCATACCACCATGCCAACCCGCAATGCCTACCCCTGATTTAACGGCTTCAAGTAAACCCATTTCCTGCTCTGAAGTCAAACTTCCTCCTGTCCATACAGGCACAATGAGGTTTAATGTCGAAAGGAAACCGGTGTCTGCGAGAATTTCGAGAGTGTCATAAACCTGGACATTGAAACCCTCGTCTTTCATAATTTGTGAAAATAATTCAACGCATTCTAGGGGTTGATGTCCCTCCCACCCACCGCAGAGAAAAAGCACAGATTTTCTCATATTTCTCCTTTTTGAAACGCCTCTTAAACTTAAGTTAGCATATCAAAAAAAAATAGGTTTTTCAACTGACCGGATATTTCTGATATAATAGAATTGAAAAAAAGGAGTTAAAATGCAAAAATCAGAAATCGAAATAAAATGGGAAAAACTGAGAATCGTATTGAAAGAAAAAAATCTTGATGGGTATATTATTAACAGGATTTCAAATTTTTCCTGGTTTACGGGCGGTGGAAATAATTTTGTAGCAATAAATACAGAGTATGGAGCCAGTTCACTACTTGTAACAGAAAAGAAACTCTATTTACTTTCAAACAATATTGAGGCAGACAGAATGAAGAATGAAGAATTACAGGGATTACCATTCGACGATATCGTATGCGTGTGGCATAAAGATGACGGTTTATTTCAAATGGCAGAGAAAATTGCAGGAAATAAAATTGGAATAGATAAACCTGATGAGAAATTTGAATTTATAGACATAAGTAATCTCCACCTTCCTCTGTTGGATGTCGAAATTGAAAGATACAGAAAACTTGGGCAAAAGGTTGCTGATGCTGTTTCCAAGGTGTGCCATGAAATCAAACCTAAAATGACTGAAAATCAGGTCGCCGGGAAACTGAGTGAATTTTTCTGGTCTTCTGGAACAATACCAGTGGTTTTATTAATCGCAGCCGATGACAGAATTTCTAACTACAGGCATCCGATAGCAACTGATAAAAAAATTGAAAAATACGTGATGGTTGTGGTTTGTGTTTATGAAAAAGGACTGATAGTGTCAATGACGAGGTTAGTGGCTTTTGAAAAATTATCAAAAGACATTTACAAAAAACACAGGGCAGTGTGTACCATAGATGCTGCATTCATATCATCAACAAAAGCAGGAAATAGCATCGGGGATGTTTTTAAAAATGGTATAGAAGCTTACAAAAACACAGGATATCCTGAAGAATGGGAAAAGCACCATCAGGGTGGGCCATGTGGATACAGAACAAGATATTACAGAGCAACAAAGGAAAGTTCTGAAATCATAAAGAATGGGTATGCGTTTGCCTGGAATCCTTCGATAACAGGTACGAAATCCGAGGATACAATCATTGTGAGTGAAAAAGGACCAACAATTATTACAGAAAACCAGAATTGGCCCAAAATAGATATAGAAGTGAGGGGGGCATGTATTTCAAGACCAGATATACTCATACTTTAATATTCTTTTTGCTTGTCTGCCTCTTTCTCCATGGATTTCTGCCGTTGGAGACCTCTGGGTCTGTTCCTAATAATGTATATATCCTGACGGTTGACGGAACTATAAATCCTGTTGTTTACTACAAGATAAAGCGGGCTATTTCAACCATCAGTAAAAAACATGGACAGTGTTTGATTATAGTTATGGATACACCTGGTGGATTGCTTATCTCAACAAGAAAAATAGTACAGGAGATTTTAAATTCTGAAGTACCTGTCGTCTGCTATGTTGCACCAAGAGGTGCCCAGTGTGCATCAGCAGGAACATTTATTGCACTTGCCTGTCATGTAGTTGCAATGGCACCCGCAACAAATATTGGAGCGGCTCATCCTGTAAGCATAGGGAAAGAAATGGACCAAGCCATGCAAGAAAAGATTGTCAATGACACAGTAAGTTTCATCAAAAGTATTTGCAAACATACAGGAAGAAATGAAAAATGGGCTGAAAGAGCAGTTAAAGAAAGCATTTCAACAACTGCAGAGGAAGCAATAAAAATTAATGTAGCTGATTTTATTGCAGATGATATCAATCAACTTCTTGAAAAATTGCATGGTCGGGAGTTAAAGCTTGCTTCAGGTAAAAAGGTTATACTCAATACCAAAAGCGTTCCAACAGAAGACATAAAAGAAAGTTTTGGAGAAAAATTTCTTAATACAATAGGTGATCCAACTGTTGCATATCTTCTTCTTACAATCGGAATAATGGGAATTATCATTGAGTTTTCTCATCCTGGCTTTGCTGTTCCTGGTGTTGTTGGCACTATCTGTCTGATTCTTTCGCTTTTTGCATTTCAAACCTTTACACAGAGTATTGCCGGTATTCTATTAATTGTCACAGGTCTAATTCTACTCTTACTGGAAATCTTTTCGCCTGGTTTTGGAATATTTGCAATAGGAGGGCTCATTGCTATGGGACTTGGTACATGGCTATTTTTTCGTTCATCTCACACCGAATTTCGCCCTCATGGAGGCTACGTTTTATTGATATATGCATTTTTTGTTGCAATAACAACAGGTCTGCTAATGCTCATAAAACAGACAAGACACATGAAAATAACTACAGGTAAAGAAGGAATGGTGGGAGAAATTGGCAGGACTGTTACAGATCTCAATCCAGAAGGTACTGTATTTGTGCATGGAGAATACTGGAAGGCAATTACCTCAGATGTACCAATACCCGCCCAAACTAAGATAAAGGTAAAAGCATTAGATGGCATGATTCTGATAGTTGAAAAATTAGAGAAATCCGATGAAAAATAAAAAAAATAATTCTAAAGAATCGTGGCGAATATTCAGAATTATGGCTGAATTTGTTGATGGATTCGAATTCCTGGATAATATCGAAGATGCAGTTGTTATATGGGGGTCGGCAAGAATAAGCGAAAATAATCACTGGTATAAGGAAGCTGAAAAGCTTGGAAGAATTTTAGCAGAAAGTGGCTACACGGTAATAACAGGTGGCGGACCGGGTATAATGG
>JAOAAW010000156.1 GCA_026418655.1 bacterium
CCCTATCTCTGGTTTTCTAACAACAATCTGTCCTGTCTCAGGCTCTTCACCAAAAATATCACCTCTTTCAATGGGCGATGGTAGGTAATCAACGATTGCATCAAGCAGTAGCTTTGTGCCTTTGTTTTTTAATGATGCACCACAAAATACTGGATATAACTTCTTTGAAAGAACAGCTTTCCTGATTCCCCTTCGTATCTTTTCAGCATCAATATCCCTGTTATGGAGATACATATCCATAATTTCTTCATCAATCTCTGCAAGACGCTCTAACATTTTATTTCTTGCCTCATGTGCTTGTTGTCTCATTCCTTCAGGTATTTCTTCAAAAACAGCATCGTTTTCAGAATCAGTGGGATAGAAAATTGCTTTATTTTCAATAAGGTCAATGATGCCACAAAATTCTGATTCCGTGCCGACAGGTAATTGTAAAGTCAGACATAATGCTCCAAGTTTTTCCTCAATCTGTTTGACGACCCTGTTAAAATCGGCACCTACTCTATCAAGTTTATTAACGTAGATGATTTTTGGTATGCCATACTTTTCACTCTGCCGCCAGACTGTTTCTGATTGAGGTTGAACCCCACCAACACCACAAAATATTCCAATAGCACCATCAAGGACCCTGAGTGACCTCTCAACTTCGGCAGTGAAATCAACATGTCCCGGTGTATCAATGATATTAATCTTGTGTCCTCTCCAATAACAAGTGGTAGCCGCAGATGTAATGGTTATTCCTCGTTCTCTTTCCTGATCCATCCAGTCCATCGTGGTAGTACCTTCATCAACATCACCAATACGACTGATTTTCCCAGAATAAAAAAGTATTCTCTCGGTCGTTGTGGTCTTTCCAGCATCAATATGAGCAATAATCCCGATATTTCTAACATTCCTTATGTCTGACATACCTGTTAAATCCATCCCTTTTTTTGAAACTACTTTTATTATCATTTTCTCTCTTTTCCTTCAGAATAATTTTCATTGCTCCATAAAAAATGAAAAATTTTTACACAATAAGTTTTTAAAAGGGTTTTTAAAATCTGAACTCACCAACGGTAATGAGCGAAAGCCCTGTTTGATTCTGCCATTTTATGCATTTCTTCTCTCTTTTTTACACTTGAACCTTCATTTTTGCTGGCTTCGATTATTTCTTCAACAAGTCTTTCATACATCGGTTTACCTTTACGTGCCCTTGCTGATTGAAGAATCCATCTGATAGCAAGTGACAGACTTCTCTTTGGAGAAACCTCTACAGGTACTTGATAGGTAGCCCCACCAACTCTTCTTGGTCTAACTTCAAGTCTTGGTTTTACATTATTAAGGGCTCTCTTAAAAACCACAAGCGGATCTTCCTTGGTTTTTTCACTCAGAATATCAAGACACCGATACATTATCTTTTCAGCAAGTGTTCGTTTACCATCAACCATCAATGAATTTATAAATTTTGCCACCTCAAAATCATTAAATTTCGGATCCTGCAATACTGTCTTTCTTGCCTTATATTTTCTTCTTGGCATTATTTACTCCTTCTTATTTCTGAGGTTGTGCTGCCTGTTCTCCTTTAGTTTTTTTGGTACCATAACGAGACCGAGCTTTCTTTCTACCTTCCACCTGTCCAGCATCAAGAGTTCCTCTAACAATATGATATTTAACACCCGGCAAATCTTTAACACGGCCACCGCGGACAAGTACAATGGAATGTTCTTGAAGGTTATGTCCTATGCCAGGAATATAGGCAATAACTTCCTTACCATTACTAAGACGCACTTTCGCTATCTTTCTCAACGCTGAGTTAGGTTTTTTTGGCGTCATGGTCTTAACATAAAGGCATACACCTCTTTTTAAAGGATTTTTGTCAAGGGCGGTTGACTTGGACTTTTTAATCTTCGGTTTTCTTTTATGTCTTATTAACTGATTAATCGTTGGCATTATATCTCCCTTTGTTATTTTTATTTATTATTCGCCACCTATAACAATTTCTGTTGTTTGTTCTTCCTTTTTATACACACCGCTGAAGAATCCTGTGCCGGCAGGAATTAATTTACCGAGTATTACATTTTCCTTGAGCCCTTCAAGATAATCTTCCGCGCCAGTAATCGCAGCGTTAGTAATAACCTTCAATGTTTCCTGAAATGAAGCAGCTGAAATAAAACTCTCACTACTGAGTGCAACACGCGTTATTCCAAGAATTAAAGGTTCATATTTTGCTCGTTTTTTCCCTTTTTGCAGAGAATCGTTTATTTGTTGAATCTTAATCCTGTCAACCTCTTCTCCCTCAAGAAGATAAGTATCTCCTGGATCAGTAACTCGCACACGAGATAACATCTGCCGTATAATTATCTCCATATGTTTATCATTGATATTTACTCCTTCTACCCTGTACACCTTTTGTATTTCGTTCAGAAGATACTCCTGTACCTTTTTTTCTCCCTGAGTTTTCAGTATATCAGTCAAAACAGCTGGTCCATCCGTAAGTTTGCTTCCACTTACAACATGATCTCCGTTTCCAACAAGAAGATGTTTTCCCAATGGTACCCTATATTCTTTCTTAACTTCTCTTGTGGAAGAGTCAATGATTTTTATTATTTTTGTTCCTCTCTCTCCCTGTTCTATTAGAACATCACCTTCTACCTCACTCAAAATTGCTGGATTTCTTGGAGGTCGGGCTTCGAATAATTCTGAAACCCTTGGTAGTCCACCTGTAATATCCTGCACTCTGCCAACCACCTTGGGGGTCTTGGCTATAACATCTCCTGCAAATACCTGATTTCCATCCTCGACAATTATATTGGTATTCACAGCAAGATAATGAGAACTCACAACCCTGCGTAAAATAATATCATTCTTTTTTACAGTATCCCCGTTCTTTACAAGAACCTCAGAAAAAGTAGGGATGTTTATTCTTTCTTCCTTACCATCTCCAAACTGAAGTATAATTTCGTTCCTGTGCTCTTGAATTTCTTTATCTCCTATCAAACTTTTATCGGTTTCACCTATCGACAATTTGACAACACAATTTTCCTTAGCTTTAAACTCTTCCAGAATCTCTATTCTTGGTTCAAAAGTATCTTCGTGTTCGATAACTGTTCTCTTGATGATTCCCTCTTTTCCTTCTCTATCCTCTTTTATGGTTTTCCCTGGGATAATATCTCTGAATTTTATAATTCCACTCTTTTCAGCAATTATTGGAATTGCATAGGGGTCCCACGTTGCAAGAACTTCTCCTTTTTTGACCTTTTTACCTGACTCTACATGTAACTCTGTACCAACAATAACCGGGTAAGAATCAAGTTTACGACCTCTTTCTTCATCCTCAATATCAATTGTTCCCTCCCGGCTCAAAACAATCATTTTTCCATTTCTGTTTGTAACAAATTTAAGATTTTCAGAATATCTGACAACCCCTTCATATTGCGCAATAATTCTTGCCGGACCAATTGACCTTGTAACAGTTCCGCCAACGTGAAAAGTTCTCAATGTCAATTGAGTCCCCGGTTCACCTATAGATTGAGCAGCAACCACACCCACGGCTTCTCCAAGGTTGACAAGTTTCTGTCTGGAAAGATCCGCACCATAACACTTGGCACAAACCCCTCTTTCTGCTTTACATGTGAGAACTGAACGTATCTTTATTCTTTCCACTCCGAGGTCTGCAATTCTTTCTGCCTTATCTTCGTCTATTATTTCACCAGACCTAACAAGAACCTCATCTGATATAATGTCAACTATTTGATCAAATGCAACACGGCCAACTATTCTGTCCTTCAAAGGAATTATAACCTTTTCTCCATCAGTAAGAGCACTGATATAGATACCGTCTGTGGTACCACAATCCTCTGTTGTTACTATAACACTGTGAGCAACGTCCACAAGCCTCCTACTTAAATATCCAGCATCTGATGTTTTTAAGGCAGTGTCAACAACTCCCTTTCTTCCGCCGTGAATTGATATAAAATACTCAAGCAATGGAAGTCCTTCTCTAAAGTTTGCAATAACTGGCGTGGTAATAATTTCACCCATTCCACCTGTTGCTTTTTTTGTTGGTCTGATCATAAGACCACGCATTCCTGCAAGCTGGTTAACCTGCGAACGGTTACCCCTTGCACCTGACTCAACCATCATTATTAGAGAGTTTATTCTAAAGGGTTCTATTGAAACATCCTTTCTCAATGTCTCAAAGACTTCATTGGAAATTCTATTAGTTACTGATGTCCACAGATCGATAATACGGTTATACCTTTCACCTTCAGATATAAGACCTGCCCTATAATCTCTATCTATTCTTGCAACTTCTTTTCTTGTTTCTTCTATAACCCTCTTTTTTATTTCTGGAACCTTGAGATCATCAATGCCAATGCTTAATCCACCGATAGTTGCATATGTGAATCCTAGTTCCTTAACATCATCAAGAAATTGAACTGTCCTTGAGTAGCCACATTCAGTAAAAATCTTTTTAATAAGTTGCTCAAGAGCTTCAATATTAATCAAACGGTTTTGAAATGCAATTTCTGACGGAAGAATTTTATTAAACAAAATTTTTCCAGCGGTTGTAATAAATACCTGACCTTTCTTATCCCTGACCCTGATCGGCCTGTGCAATTCAAGAAGTCCAAATTCATATAGTATTTCTGCTTCTTCAAAACTGTAGATCGCTTCATGTTTATGGGAATGGTCTCTATATTTTTTATCACCATAAATACTCTGCTCACTCTGGTACGTAAGGTAATAACATCCTAGCACTATGTCTCTTGTTGGTGTAACAATAGGTCTACCATTTGCAGGAGAAAGAATATGAAGGCTGGATTTCATAAGTAGTTCTGCTTCCAATTGTGCTTCAACGGTAATTGGTACGTGTACACTCATTGTATCACCATCAAAATCTGCATTAAAAGCTGTACAAACAAGAGGATGTATTCTAATAACATTTCCTTCCATCAATCGTGGGTCAAAAGCCTGTACACTCAAACGATGAAGCGTGGGTTGGCGATTGAGAAGTACTGGATGGTTTTTTGTAACCTTCTCAAGAATTTCCCATACTTCAGGTCTATTTTCCTCAAGAGCTCTCTTAGCACTTCCCAGAGTATGAAAATATTCCTTCTTTCTGAGTTCTCTCAAAACAAAAGGACTGAATAGTTCGAGTGCCATCTGCTTAGGAATACCACATTCATGAAGTTTAAGGGTCGGATCAACAACAATTACTGCTCTACCAGAGTAATCAACCCTTTTCCCAAGCAAATTCTGTCTGAATCTTCCCTGTTTACCCCTGAGAGATTCACTCAAAGATTTAAGCGGTCTCTTACCCTTACCGAGAACAGGTGTCCCATACCGCCCATTATCAAGCAAAGCATCTACTGCTTCCTGAAGCATCCTTTTCTCATTCCTTATGATAATATCAGGTGCCTGTAGCTTAATAAGTTTTTTTAAACGATTATTCCTGTTTATTACTCTCTGGTATAAATCATTAAGGTCTGAAGCAACAAACTTTCCTCCGTCAAGAGGAAGAAGAGGTCTTAAATCCGGAGGAATCACAGGGATGATAGATGTGATAAGGTATTCAGGTTTAACTTCTGTTTTTAATAGTCCTTCAATCATTCTCAATTTTTTTACAAGATTTCGCCTGTATCCACTATCCTTTTTCTTCTTTTTATTTTTAAGTTCATCCTTTATTTTCTCCATCTCTTTTTCAAGGTCTATTTTCTTCAACAGTTCATATATTGCAGCCGCCCCTATTTCAGCGCGAAATCTATTGCCATACTTTTCGAGATTTTCTTTGTACTCATCTTCTGTGAGAAGTTGCTTTTCACCAAGTGGTGTATCTCCTGCGTCGACAACTATGTAACGGTCATAGTAAAGAACCTTTTCAAGGGTTATATGAGATACATCAAGAAGAACACCAAGCCAGTTTGCTGTACTCTTGAATAACCATACATAGGAAACCGGTGTTGCAAGTTCAATATGGCCCATCCTTTCCCTTCGTACTTCTGAGGTCGTTACCTCCACGCCACATCGGTCACAGATAATGCCGCGAAATCTTTGTTTCTTGAATTTTCCACAGGCACATTCCCAATCTTTAACGGGTCCAAAAATTTTCTCACAAAACAGTCCGTCTCTTTCAGGCTTATTTGTACGATAGTTCAGGGTCTCTGCCTTTTTTACCTCTCCATAAGACCATGAACGAATTACCATAGGTGGTGCAATTCTTATGGTAACAACATCCCTATCTTCACCATTTTTCTTTCTTTTTTCCACCCTGATGTCAAAACCCAGTCCATTTAATTCTTTTGTGAGAACGTGAAAAGACTCAGGTAGGTTTTCTTCCTGATAATCAACCCCCTTAACAATACTTTCATAGGCTTTTTTGCGACCTTTGATATCATCACTTTTTATGGTAAGCATTTCACGAAGTGTATAGCTCGCACCATACCCTTCCAGCGCCCAGACTTCCATTTCACCAAATCTCTGTCCGCCAAATTGAGCTCTTCCACCGAGCGGTTGCTGGGTTATGAGTGAATATGAACCTACAGATCTGGCGTGAAATTTTTCGTCCGCAAGATGAATCAATTTCATCATGTATATATATCCAACCGTTACAGGCTGTAAAAATGGCTCACCGGTTTGGCCATCATAAACTCGTGTTTTCCCTTCTTCAGGAAGACCTGCCTCCTTTAATTTATGTTTGATTTCTATCTCTTTTATACTTTCAAAGACCGGAGTCTCTATTGAATAACCAAGTGTCCTAAGTGCCCAGCCTAAATGAGTTTCAAGAACCTGACCTATATTCATACGCGAAGGCACACCCAATGGATTCAGTATTATATCAACGGGTGTTCCATCTTCAAGAAATGGCATGTCCTCTTCTGGAAGTATAATTGAAATTACACCTTTATTTCCATGCCTTCCACTCATTTTATCGCCAACGGCAACCTTTTTCTTTGTTGCTATTTCAACAGATACCTTACATATCACATTCGGCTCAAGTTCTGAGCCTTTTCTTATTTTAATTTCTTCGTTTTTTGCCTCGCGTTCCAATCTTTCAAGTTCTTCTTTCCCGATATCCACAATTCTTTTGACTTCGCTTCTTATATCATCTTTATCTATTGATCTAACCACACGCTCCCAGCTTTCAGGATTTGACGTAAGTCGTGTACTAGAAATTTTGTGATAAGAAAGAATGTCTTTTATTTTATCTGTTATAATTTTTCTTACAGTATTTTTCTTCGCCTTCAATTCTTTTTCTATCTTTTCTAATTGCTCATTTATCTGTTGTTCAGGAATCCTGTCAGAAGGATAATAAGTCTTAACATTTATCACAACACCATATACGCCTGGTGGCACAATAAGAGAAGTATTGGCAACGTCTCTTGCTTTTTCTCCAAATATCACTCTCAACAGCTTTTCTTCAGGAGTTAATTCAGCTTCTCCTTTAGGCGTAATTTTACCAACTAAAATATCGCCCGGTTTAACCTCAGCGCCAATACGGATAATTCCGTTCTTATCAAGGTTTCTGAGTTCTTCTTCAGATACATTTGGAAGATCCGCTGTAATCTCCTCAGGTCCACGCTCAGTATCCTGGGCAGTCACTTCAAACTTTTCAATATGAATTGAAGTAAACGTATCTTCTTTTACCAATCTTTCACTCAGTATTATGGCATCCTCGAAATTGTAGCCTCGCCATGGCATGAATGCAACAAGCAAATTTCTACCGAGAGCCAAATCCCCTTCCGGAGATACAGCAGGACCATCAGAAATAATTTGTCCCTCTTTTACCTTCTCTCCTGCGGAAACAAGCGGCCTCTGATGAAAACATGTATCTTGATTCGTCCTTCGAAAAGTCTGAAGGTGATAAACATCCTTTTCTTCCCAAGGGAAGATTCCCTTTTTTTCTCTATTGACAATTATAGTTTTTGCATCCACATATTCAACCACACCGGAATGTTTTGCACGGAGAACTACTCCTGAATCCACTACTACTTTTCTTTCCATACCAGTTCTAACAAGCGGTCTTTCAGGTCTCAATAATGGTACTGCCTGCCTCTGCATGTTTGAACCCATTAAAGCACGATTGGAATCGTTATGCTCGAGAAAAGGAATAAGAGAAGCACTTAAACCAACCACCTGCTTCGGCGAAACACCAATAAGTTCTATTTTATCTTTTGTGGTCTCAGTAAATTCTCCTCCCTTGGATCTTACTCTGATCACATCAAGCAATATCTCACCTGTCTCAGGATCATAGGGTACATCAGGAGGAGCGACCACATAATTATCCTCTTCGTCAGCAGAAACATAAACAACCTCATTAAACAGAATCTTTCCATTATTGACCCTGAAATAGGGAGTTCTTAAAAATCCATTCTTATCAACATCTGAATATATTGTTAGAGAATTGATCAAACCAACATTTGCACCTTCTGGGGTTTCTATAGGACAAATTCTACCGAAATGGGTATAATGTACATCTCGTACTTCAAAGCCAGCGCGTTTTCTTTCTTTCACCCCACCTTCTCCCACTGCAGTGAGTCTTCTCTTATGTGTAAGCTCAGCAAGAGGATTTATTTGATCAAGAAACTGCGAAAGCTGATTGCGGGCAAAAAATTCTTCTACTGCTGTAGAAAAAATTCTACTATTAAGAATATCCTGTGGTGTAATTTTCATTGTCTTATCTATAATCGCCATTCTCTCTTTTACAAAGTGCGCAAGCCTGACCAATCCTTCATAAACATGCTCCTTTACAAGCTCTGCAGAAGTTCTCACTCTCTTGTTGCCGAGATGATCAATATCATCTGTTTCACCCTGATTTTTTTCGGTTAAGTTAAGTAAGTACTTTAAAGTTTTTATTATGTCTTCTGCTGTTAAATGCACCTCTGTTCTATTCAATTCCCGTTTTTTATTAATCTGCAATCTGCCAGCAGGTGAAAGGTCATATTGTTCAGAACTGAAAAACAGCCTTCTGAAGAAAAGTTTAGCTTCTTTGTCTTCCATTGGAAAACCAGGCCTGAGTTCAGCGTAAATCTTCTTTATGGCTTCTTCCTGCGTTTGGACATCAGCATCCTTTTCTAGGGTATTTTTGATAATACTATCGGGAGGTATATCATCTGGAGAGTCATATAAAATTGAAATAATTTTTTCCGAAGAATAGCCTAAAGCCTTCAGAAGAGTCGTAGCATAAATCTTTTTCTTGCCAAAATAAGCATAAAGACATGTTACATTGTGATGGAGTTCTGGATGAAATTCCAACCATAAACCACGTGCAGGAAAAATACGCGCAGAATAGGTAGCTCTCTGACTAATCTCCTCTTCTTCTTTAAAATAAACCCCCGGGGACCGCTGAATCTGATTTACAACAGTTCTTTCAATTCCATTGATAATGAATGTTCCACGTTCTGTCATCAAGGGAATAAGACCAAGGTAAACATCCTGCGCCTCCACAAAACTTTCTATCCTCTCTTCAAGTTTATCCTTTTTATAAAGTCTGAATCTAACCTTAAACTTTCCGCCATATGTTGTACCATTATCCACACATTCTGTTTCTGACTCAACAGGGTCTTCAATAGAGTAACTTATATATTCCAGAAATAACGTTCCGTCATCGCTTGCAATTGCGTGATGTTTTTCTCCCGGCAATATTTCCGTCTCAGGAAATACTTTTCTCAATACTTCTTCAAGACCGGTTATTTCTCTTTTTTCAGGAGGAACATCCTTTTGAAGAAATTTCTTATATGGTTCAATTTGAACCTTGAGCAAATTCGGAATATTTAAATTTTTTTGCTCCATATTCTCCATTACCCCCTGTTATAAGGGTTCATATAGATTTGAACACATCTACTTTACTTCAACCGTTGCCCCGGCGGCTTCCAATTTTTTCTTGATTTCTTCTGCTTCTTCCTTACTAACTTTTTCTTTCAATGGTTTTGGTAAAGATTCCACAAGGTCTTTGGCTTCCTTCAAACCAAGATTCGTAATGGCTCTTACTTCTTTAATAACCTGTATTTTGTTGGAACCAAAGCCTGTCAAAATAACATCAAACGATGTTTTTTCCTCAGGAGGTGAAGGTTTTTGTTCTGCACTCACTGTAGCAGTGACGGGGCCTGCTGTAGCGATAACCGGCTGCACACCAAATTTATCCTCAAGCTTTTTCGCAAGATCAGCCAGTTCAACCGCTGTAAGGCTACCAATTGCTTCAACCAAAGCATCAACCGAGATTTTTTTCTCTTCAGTCATTTCCCTTCTCCTTTCTTTCAGAAAGTGTTTTCAATATTAATATCAATCTTGTGATCGGATATTTTACATTGTAAATAAAATTGCTCAGCGGTGCCTTAATTCCGCCAACAACCATTGCCTGCAATGTTCTCTTCGATGGAAGACTACCAAGCATTTCAATCTGCTCGGTTTCAAGTAACATGTTGTTTAAAATTCCAAATTTAATCTTGAGTTTGCCAGAATCTTTTGAAAATTTCAGTATTTCCTTTACAACCTCGGATTCATCTCCTCCACTGCTCCATATCAAAATATTAGGACCTTCAATAAACCTTGTTACTCTATCGAGAGAACGCGATTGAAACGCCATTTTCATAAGTGTATTTTTAACAACCATCACTTTTGTTGAATGTTTTCTCATCTCTTTTCTGAATTCTTCCATTTCTTTTACTGAAAGCCTTGAAAACTCCGCGAAAATTGAAATCTTGCTGTCTTCAAGCTGGTCCGTCAAAAATTTCAACAATTGTATTTTATCTCTCTTGTTCATTGCTCATCCTGTTTTAATCAAGAAACTGATGTTTTCATCTCCTGGACAATTTTACTTATACTTAAAGGAAAAGAGGGACCCATGGTTGAAGAAAGATGGGCACTTTTCAAATAAACCCCCTTTGCGCCCTGCGGCCGCGCTGCAATAATTGCCCTCAATGCTGCATGAAAATTATCAAGCAGCTGTTCCGCTGAAAATGAAAGCTTACCAATCGGTAAATGTATATTACCGTCCCTATCCATTTTAAATTCAATTCTCCCTTTTTTGAGCTCTTCCACTATCTTTTCTATTTCAAATGTAACAGTACCTGTTTTAGGATTTGGCATAAGTCCTCTTGGACCAAGAATTTTACCCAGCGCAGCAATGTTCCTCATCATATCTGGTGTAGCGACAACCGCCTGAAAATCAAGCCATCCATTCTTTATTTTTTCTATCAATTCATTCCCACCATAATAATCCGCACCTGCATTGCGAGCCCTCTCAACATGCTCGCCCTGAGCAAAAACAAGAACTTTAATCTGTTTACCACTCCCATGTGGGAGATTTACTGTTCCTCTAATGGGCTGTTGAATTTTTTTTAAATCCAATCCAAGGTGAACTGACAGCTCAATGGTTTCATCAAAACGTGCAGATGGATTTGATTTAATAAAATTAATGGCTTCTTCAGGTGAATATGTCGTCTTTCTCTCTATTCTCTCCTTAATTGCTTTGTATCTTTTGGATCTTTTTTTCATCTCAACCCCTTAATCAGTAATTTCTATCCCCATACTTCTTGCACAACCCTCGATTATTTTTATTGCCTGCTTTAAATCCTGGGTATTTAGATCCGGAAGTTTTATTTTCGCTATCTCCTCTATTTGTTTTCTCGTTACCCTACCAACTTTCTCCTTATTAGGCATACCCGAGCCCTTTACAATATTGGCTGCTTTTTTCAGCAATGATGCAGTCGGGGGTGTTTTCAATTGATACTTAAAAGACCTGTCCTCGAATATTGTCAATACAACCGGAATTATATCTCCTTCTTTTCCTTTTGTGGCGGCATTAAAAGATTTACAGAACTCCATGATGTTAACACCGTGCTGTCCTAAAGCTGGACCAACTGGTGGTGCAGGTGTTGCCTGCCCAGCTGGAATTTGCAATTTGACAACTGCTTTAATTGGTTTTGTCGTTTTTTCTGCCATATTTACACCTTTTCAACCTGCCAGAAGTTAAGTTCCAAAATTGTTGACCGGCCAAAAATTGATACACTTACTTTTAATCTTTCTTTTTCGTTATTAACATCCTCAACCAACCCATTAAAATTTACAAATGGTCCATCTGTAATCACAACCTTATCTCCTTTGCTAAATTCTATCTTTGGAACAGGTTTTGACTTCCTTTCTTCAATTTCCCGAAGAAGGTTGTTAATCTCATTGCCCTGTAAGGGTGATGGTCTTGTGCCTGCCCCAAGTACATTGAAAACACCATTAGTAGTTTTTATCAAATGCCAGGTGATGTCATCAACTTCATCTTCTGTTTCGAGTATAAGATATCCTGGAAAAAACTTCTTTGGCCTCACCATTTTATTTCCTTTTATGCTTTCTACAACATTCTCAGTTGGAATAATTATCTGTTTGATTTTCGTATTGCCTGTATTACTCAGTCGTGATTCTAAAAGTTTCTTTATTTTCTCTTCCTGTCCTGTTCTCACATGTACTATAAACCATTTACTCATACTACCTCGCAAAAATATGCAACATTCTTGAAAATAATACATCTATTATACCGAAATAAATTGCCATCAAAACCATTAGAATAATAACAGCGATTGTTGACCGTTTCAGTATCTGAAAATCTGGCCATGTTACCTTTTTGAATTCTGCTACACTTTCCTTTATAAATATCCTTATCTTTTGCATTATCTCACCCTATTTTGCAGGCCTGGGAGGATTTGAACCTCCAACCTACGGTTTTGGAGACCGCCGCTCTGCC
>JAOAAW010000201.1 GCA_026418655.1 bacterium
GCTCACAACTCGTCTGGTATAAAAATAATAGAAAACATGATATCCGTTTCAATTCCTCGTAGGTAGGCTCACAACGAGGAAAAATGGAAAGAAAAAAGGAAATAGAAAGGAGTTTCAATTCCTCGTAGGTAGGCTCACAACCCATTTTATCATTTATTTTCAATATTTCCCAGTTTTTTCAAAGAACTATAAAACAATCCTCTCACCCTTATTATAATTCAATGCCTAACATGCTTCAAGGAATTTTACGATCCTATTTCCGTCGTCGTACCCCAATGATTTTTTCATCATCATGGATAGACGATTCTTACCACCAGCTGATAAACGGTTGGTATTCTTCATCGCCCAAAAGGTGTTTTTCTATTTTATATAATTCCATTCTGATTAAAGTTCTATAAGAAATATTTCTACCTAATTTCCTGTGTTTTATTGTGGTTTTCATTTTATTGTCCATCTCTTCCACAAATATTCTGCGACCATTTTCATCAAGATAAATTCCCCTCATTTCTTGAGAGAAATCCTTTTCCCTTATCATTCCTTTGTTTATCAAAGAAAAGATTAGTCTGTCTACGATAATTGGTTTGAATATCTCAGCAACATCAAGGTTTAAAGAAAACCTTCTGAAATTTGTTGTATGTAGAAAGCCGATTCTCGGATCAAGATGTGTTTTGTATATTTCTGATAACACATAAGAATACAAAAGGGAATTTCCGTAACTTATTAAAGCGTTTATTTTATCAATGGGTGGTCTTCTATATCTACCCTCAAAATGAAATTCTGGATTATTGACGATTTTATTGAAACTTTTATAATATATGTCCCTTGCGTTTCCTTCCATCGCCATTATTTCATCAACTGAATTGAAATTTTCAATGGATTTGTTTTTTTCATCTATACTTATAATTTCACCTTCCAGGTCGATATTCCTGTTTTTATAATATTCAAGCACTTTTATCATATTTAACATTGCTCCGCTTACAAATTTACAAGCCAGACGCATTCTCTTGTCATTGTCCATATAATGTTCTGCTTGTTTCAGTATCAGTGAACCAGAATTGTAGTGTTCTTTTGGATAGAAACTACCTTCGTAAAAACCGAAATAGTTATAGAAGTGAATAAGGATTCCCTCCTGAGAAAGAAAATCCAGAAGCTTCTTGTTTATTGTTACTTCACCAAAAATATGAATCTGCTCAATGTTTTCTATCGGAAAGTATTTCTTCTCACCGTTTGCTTTCTCAAAAAAAAGTGTATTTTGTTTTCTTTTTAATTCTCCATCGCTGAAGATATAAATTGGCTTGGTCATCTTTCTCCTCAGATTATTGCCTCTGATTTTCCCTTTTCTATACCTATTATTTCTCTGTCAGTATATGCCTTTGTTCTGAAAATGTAAAAAACAATAGAATCTTCTTCTGTCTTTATGGCCTTTTTCAACTCATACTTAAATTTGATAAAGTTGGCATTTGTGATGTCGCCTTCGAATACCGAGTTTTGAATCCATGTCAGATATTTTCTTGATATCTTCAGAATTTTTGCCACCCTTTTTTCTTTAATGTCATATACCATTATCACAAACATATCTCAAACATCCCAAAACCCTGAGAATTTTTTGCACCAAGTCCTGTATGATAACCAAGTCTTATTATTTCGGGAGTAGACCTAATTTCATAAATACCAAGCCACCCTTTTATCACTGTGTCTTTGTAGATTATTATTTTTTCTAAATTTTTATCCATTTTAACAGGTTCAATTTTAAAAGCAAAGTCAACAGGATTTTCATATAATGAAAAATATTTTTTTGCGAGATTTTCCTTAATCAATTGGGTAAATTCTTTTTCTATAGGTGAATAGTAGTAAGTCTTCTTTTTCTTGTCTTTGTAGAGTGTGCTATACACAGTTACAGGTGAAAGCATCTTTATTTTATGGAAGCCTTCAAACTGAGGTTCTGGTAGAATATAAACCTCTTTAAGATTCAGTAGAGATTGCCCAATCAATAAATTGTTTTTCTTCAAAAGATGTTCTGCAAACTGACATAGAAAATCATCAAGAGGTGAAGAAAGATAGAAATGAATTGTTTTATCAAAATGTGCCTTTCCATCAAAAAATTTTGGTTTTTTCGCAAATATTCTTGAAAAAACAAATAGCTTGAACCGACGCTTTTCGTACTCAAAGCCCTTATTATGGAGAAATTTCGCAAGCCCCTCACCGATATTATCATAGATAAATGCCTGTAATAAATGATTATAATGAATGGGTAGCACAATATTTTTTCCTGATTGGCTTTCAAGTGTTATTCTTATTCTCATGAGAAACAGAACTCTGCATATGCGCAATGTTTACAAAAATTTATCTTTTTTGCTTCTGGCGGTTTTTTTGCTTGCATAATATTTTTTATATCAACAATTGCTTGCTCAAGTTTAACGATTTTTTCATCATCAAGATCTACTTCAAATTTTTTCTTTTCTTGCGGAACCAGTATTTCACCACGCGCTTTAATGCCAATTCTCCTTAATCTATAAAGATAAAAGCACAGCTGCATTGTCGCAGATTCCAAAAACTTTGACGATTTCTTTATCTCTGCAATAACAATGCTTCCTTTTTCTTTACTTCTCAAAATATCAAACTTCATTCCGTCAACTTCAATTTCCTTCTTTTCTCTTGCATAACTTTCGGCGTGAAGAAATCTTCCGATTTCAAGAAAAGGGTCGTTTTGGAACGGATTTATTTCGTGTGCCATTAACCAGACCTGTCTCTTGCAGATAAAATAGTACCAGATTAAGGTTCCTGTAACCCTAATCATCTAAGCAGATTTTTTTGTGGAACAACGATAACTTGGTTTATTGAATAAACCTTAATATCCTTCTTTACTTTCAGTACAACCTTTTCTGGAAACATTAAGCCTTGTTTTTCTAACAAAGGAAATATGTACATCTCAAGAGGAAAATTTTTTTCTGTTTTTTTACATCTTTCATGAACAAGAAAAATTTTTCCGCTTCCTTGGAATTCATAAAGGTTTGTATCAAGAGGAACAGGGAAATATGTTTCAATTTCATCGCCAGGTGCAACTTTTTTTTCTGTTGCCTCAAGAATTGTAAGATTTCTTTCAACAGAAACGCAGGATTCACTATCTCCACAGGTTAAAGGTACAGTTTTAATGGCTTGGTAAATCTCTTCGGTCGGTGAACTGCTCTTGAAAATAACTACCACCTCAATATTTGTCGCAAAGGCGAATTGACGGGTGAGTGCATTTGTAAACTTTCTACTACCAATTGTATCTGCCCATTTAACAATTGCTGATGTAATGTAGCTTTTGACGACACAAGGAGTTAGAAGCCTTGAACCCGCCCAGAGAATTTCTTTCTCCAAAAGGGTGAGATATTCTTCGGGATGTTTTTTGTTTTCGTATCTTTGCATTGCGTTGGCAATCATTCCTATAACGGCTGAAGGCGGAAGAATCGGATAAGTAAGAGCAGATTGCCACGTAAATGGTATCCTGATTGAATAGAGTGAATTCAAAACTAATTCAAAACTCAATGCTTTCATGGTTAAACCTTGCTTAATAATTCAGAAAAAATTTCATCAATACTTTCTTTTTTTATAACACCATGTGGTGAATCTGTTCCCCAATAAAGAAATGTTGCATCTTGTACCATCATTCCTATTGACTTTTCAATATAATTTGAATATATAGGAGATACTAAGAACGGCAGTGGTTTCGTTTCGGAATAAACAACAAGAATTTCAAGAGGGTTGTTGTGCGGAAGTGCGTGTGAGAGAGATGCACCTATTTGGCCAGAAGCCATAAGTTTATATGCCTCAATAGCAATCTTTGCCCTTTGCTTTCTTTGATCATCATCTATTGCATAGGGTTCACCAGTTGCAAGATTTATTTCGACAAGGCCTATCCTTTCAATATCAAGCGCTGAAACAAATCCATAAATACCCGAAGCATAGGATTTATTGAAAATCATTTGCGACGGCTGTTCTCCTTTAGCCACTGTTTCTTGTTGGGAAACCCTGGTATGAAGAACCTGATTTTGACTCCATTGAGTGCTCAAACATGGCATGAGCCACGAAAACATAGCCCTTGAATTTCTTCTTAAAGAAACCCCTTTTGTTTTTTCCTTTGGTTTATTCTCTTCTGTTTCTTCTTCCGAAGTTCCTTTGTTTTCCTGAGCAATAAGATACCCATGGATGTCACAGATAGGACAGCGTTTAACAAACTCTATTTCGTCTGTTATTTTAGTTGGTTTAATCTGACTGAGAGTTTCACCTGATAATTTCCCGGGTCTGGCGGGTTCTCCAATTCTACAGGCATCGCAAAGCGCTAATTTTTGGTCCAAAGCCAATTTCCGTATTCCTTCATAATGCCAGTGCTTTAACATTCTTCCTGAAACAGCAGGCGCTGACTTTCTTTCTCCATTTTCATCCAGAAAATCTATAATTCTTATATCTGTAACATTTCCTGCCACTGCCTCATTATTAAGGTCGTGGACATTCAATTGCATTTTTACTGCAAATGAAACAAATTTTAACATTTTCTACCTCCTGTTTTTTTGTTTCATTTTCTTAAAGTATATTCAATGATAAACTGACCATCGTTGAAAGTTTTATCCTGCATGATTTTCAAAAATTTTTCAGCATATTTTCTAAATGTCTTCATTACATCATCCATTTTCATTCTGCTCAGAAATCTCAGATTTTTCCTCCTTCCCGCCCGAAGGAAATGCAAGCGAAAGGATTACGAGGGCTAACTTTGTGGATTCAAAATCTTTATTGGCAAGTTGAAAAACTGTTTTTACATCCTCTTCGTCAGGTAAATGTATCTTTTCTTTTTGTTCAAGTCGTAATCTGGCTTCCCTTAACATTTTTGAAATGGTTTCTTCAAAGTCCCTTGATTCTTTTCTTGCATTTCTGATATCGTCAACATAACCATATTTTCTTTCCTTTACAAAATATCGCAGTGTCCTTGCTAAACTTAAAAGTGCTGGATTTTCAATGATATCTTGGCGTAGCATAGCAACCTCCCTTAGTAAATATTTTGCTGTTTGTGGGTATAACAGATTAACAAAATTATTTGTTGATGTCTCCTTTACATAAAGCCGAGCGAAAGTTGGTAAGAACTCTTTGTCCCTATATTCTATTATTTTTGAAATCTCGTTCAGAGACGCAATTTTAGGTTCGCCTGTCAATAATTTTTCTATAACGGACGCATTATAAGGCGATGCAACAATAAATTCAGAAAAGGGTAATATATTTTCAAAATCTACTTGTTCAACAACTGTATCACCTCTGTTGTCTTTGGAAACTTGCGATATATGAAAATTCACTTTGTACTTCCTTACTATATCAGACATAGAAG
>JAOAAW010000026.1 GCA_026418655.1 bacterium
ATGTGTATAAGAGACAGCAGTTTATCCTCTGCCTATACTGCCATTTCCTCAACGATTTTTAATTTTTCCTCTGAAATTCTCTTATTATTGGATACAACTGTTTCCAAAGGAACCCCAACCAGACTGTTTCCCTGAATACCTACCATAAAACAATCCAGGCCTTCAAGAAGCCCTTTTACTGCCTGGTTTCCAAACATTGTTGCAAGACAACGAGTTTGATAAGTTGGTACTCCACCTCTCTGAATATATCCCAGCACTGAATATCTTGCTTCTGCATTACTCACCTTTTCATTGATTTGCTTTGCCAATTCATGTGCTCTGCCTGCCCCTTCAGCGAGAACTATGAGGGAACTAACCTTTCCTAATTGTCTGTCTTTTTTCAGCTTTTCTATAATCTGTTCTATCGTAAATGGTCTTTCAGGTATTAGAACTATTTCTGCACCTGCTGCGATCGCGACTTCAATCGCAAGGAACCCATGTTCCCTGCCCATTACTTCTACAACAAAAATTCTTTCATGGCTTGTTGCTGTATCCCTGATTCTATCTATCGCTTCAAGAGCAGTATTGACCGCTGTGTCAAAGCCAATGGTAGAATCTGTACCATAAACATCATTGTCAATTGAAGCGGGTATAACGCATACAGGAAATCCAAAATTTTTATGAAAAGAAAATGCACCACGGCTTGAACCATCTCCCCCTATCACCACCAGTGCATCAACACCATTCTCCTTCAAATTTTTCAGGCACATTCTCTGAATATCAGGATTTTTAAATTCTGGAAATCTTATCGTCCTCAGGATAGTGCCACCTTTATTTATAATCCCACTGACACTTCTTGAATTCAGTTCCAAGAAATCGTTTTCATAAAGACCCCTGTATCCCCGCATTACACCCGATACCTTTAGCCCGGCGCCGATCGCAGTCCTAACCACAGATCGGATGGCGCAATTCATCCCTGATGCATCACCACCACTTGTCAGAACAGCAAGCCGTTTCATCTCAATATCCAAAGTCGGCCTTTACTGAAGGCATCTGTCTTCCATCTGTTTTAATAAGAGATTTTGCCTTTTCAGTCATTGAAGAAAATTTATACCACCAGGGTTGAGACATTGCAGATGCAAGGCGCCTTATTGTCTGGATACGTGGCAGTGCAATCCTTACAAAAGCCTTTTCAAGGGTATCCCAGTCCTTTGTTGACGGGTCTGTGAATGCTTCCTTAAAATATGCCCTTCCGCACATTGGACCAGAAATGAGGTCGCATACGATACCATACTGAGCGCAATATTGTTCAAAATCAACAGCAGCACTCAAAAGAAGCATTGGCCTTGGAGAAATTCTTTCCATTTCTTTCGCTGTATCCCTGACCACCTGTGGACTTGCTACCTGTACAATCTTCCCATTTTCTTCAATCCATAAAAGTGGAACCTGTGTTTTATAAAAATGTCCCAGGGGCCCAAAATCCTTTGCCATCGCAATCAAACCTTCAGGCAATCTTTTCGCAAAATCAAGTTTTGTTTCTCCTGGCAGCTGAAAAAGCAATGTCTCAGTAAAAAGCGGCTTATTGAATTTTTTCGCTGCCTCAAATGCGGTTGTGGCAAATTCAATATTTTTTTCCCAGCTTGCTTTATGAGAGGGGTTTAACTTAACAAGAATCTTGAATCCATCAACAGCATGTGCAACCTCTTCTGCCTTCACTGCAAAACGAGCAATCTGGCCAATTCCGCCGTCCACTGACTCTGTATTTGTATCTTCCAGCCTTCCAATTAGCATGACATCTTTTCCAAGTGTTTCCCTGAAACCCGGTGATAAATACGCTAAATGATTGAAAAGTGCGGCAGTCGTACTACCACCAAGGTGTTTAGCAAAACGTAAGCAGACTTCTTTCACATCATTATCATCCGGTTTTTTATTCACTCCTATATGTTTGAAATATGCCTCTGTAAGCTTAAGATATGAACTGTGCTGATCTGAAGCAAATACATCAAAAACTCCTGAAGGTGAATACCTGGCAAGAATTGAAAAAATTTCTTCACTCACAGCGACACCATCTTTATAAACAGCAAATTTTTCCATACTCCCCTCCTGTTATTTCAATGAATTTTTGAAATCTACGAGCTTTTCATAAAGAGAATTATCTTCAAGAGCAAGAATTTCAATGGCATAAATTGCCGCGTTTTTAACTCCAGATTTGCCGATTGCCATTGTTCCCACAGGCACCCCTGATGGCATCTGAACCATTGAATATAAAGCGTCTATCCCTTTAATCTCACTTGTAGGGAGTGGTACTCCAATTACAGGAAGCGTGGTTTTTGCAGCAAGAACTCCGGGCAGATGGGCAGCCATTCCCGCGCAGGCGATGATAACCTTTATACCCTTTGAACGGGCTGATTCGGCAAATGCCACTGTCTTATCAAGAGTTCTGTGAGCCGACATTACCTCAATGGTATAAGGAACCGCAAATTTATCAAAAACTTCTTTTGCACCTTCAAGAAATGGAAGGTCATTCTGACTTCCAACAACAATAGCGACTTTCGGATTTTCCATAGTCTACCTCCTCATTACCTTTTTCATTTTTTCAATTGCTTTTACTATTTTCTTTTCATCAATTGTAAGAGCAAATCTCACATAACCTTCACCTGAAGGACCAAAGCCAATGCCGGGTGTAATAATAATATTCGCTTCAAGAAGGAGTTTCTCAGCAAAACTTAAAGAATCAACACCTACAGCAAGCCAGAGGTAAAAGGTCGCCTGTGGTATTTTAACCTTAAATTGCAATTCTTTCAAGCCATCCACAAGAATATCTCTTCTTTGTTGATATATTTTACGCATTTTTTCTACATCATCCTGAGGACCTGAAAGGCATTCAATACCTGCAATTTGAATCGCTTCAAATGTACCAGAATCAATATTTTCCTTCAACGTTGCTAATGCTGATACAAGCTTTTCATTGCCACAAGCCCAACCTATTCTCCAGCCTGTCATATTGTAAGTCTTTGAAAGGGAGTGTATCTCAATACCGATATCTTTTGCACCAGGAATTGAAAGAAAACTTACGGGTCTTTTCCCTTCAAAATAGATTTCATGATAGGCAGCATCATAAACGATTATAATGCTGTGTTTTTTGCACAAAGCAATTGTTTCCCTCAAAAAATCAGTATCAGCGGTTGCTGCTGTTGGATTATTGGGATAATTCAGGTACATGATTTTTGTTTTTTCTAGTATTGCATTCGGAATCTTACCAAAATCTGGAAGAAAATTATTTTCTTCTTTCAGAGGCATAAAATGAGGTACTCCACCCGCAAGAAGCGTTCCTATCTGATATACAGGATAACCAGGTTCTGGCACAAGCGTTATATCGCCCGGATTAATAAAAGCAAAAGGAAAATGAGCAATACCCTCCTTTGACCCTATCAGAACACATATTTCTTTTTCATAATCAAGTGTAACATCTGAGTATTTCCTGTAATAATCGGCTATTGCCTTCCTGAAATCAGCCCTACCTTTTCCAAAAGGATATCTATGAACAGATGGATCTTTGACTGCTTTTCTCATTGCTTCAACAATTCTATCAGGCGTTGGAAGGTCAGGGTCTCCAACACCAAAGCTTATAACCTCGTACCCCTGAGCAATGAGTTGCTTTCTTTTTTTGTCTATTTCCGCAAATAAATATGGTGGAAGTTTTTTCATTCTTTCACTGATTTCAAACATATCTTCTCCTTTAAAGAAAAAGTGTTAAGGTTTATAGTTCAGGATGGTTTCTTAAACCACTCTATCACATCACTCATCTGATAAAGACCTGTTTCCTTTTCAACAATGAATTTTGCAGCAATCAAGGCTCCCTGCGCAAAGGATTCCCTGTTGAAGCATCTGTGAGAAATTTCAAGTATTTCACCTTTACCTCCAAACATTACGGTGTGTTCACCCACTATTTCAGAAATTCTTACTGCATGAATTCCAATCTCATCAGTTGTCCTTGGACCTGGTATACCGGTTCTTCCATACACAAATCCTTCCCTCGCTTCCCTGCCACGAACTCTATTTATTATTTCACCAAGTTTCAAAGCAGTACCACTTGGTGCATCCTTCTTATTATGGTGATGGGTCTCTATTATTTCCACTTCGTAATCTTTTCCAAGCATCTCTGCCGCAGATTCAACAATTTTCATCATAATGTTAACACCCAAACTCATATTGGGAGAAATAACGATCGGTATTTCTCCAGCAAAAGATTGTATTCTTTCAATTTGTTCCTTTGAAAATCCTGTGGTTCCAACAACAGCTTTAATTTTTTTCTTTCTTGCAATTTCAAGATTTACCACAGTTGCCTCAGGTGTTGTGAAATCAATCAAAACATCTGCACCTGGGCATTGTTCAAAATTATCGTTTATTGTCAGACCAAATGCTTGAGTTCCAATAGATGGGTGATTCTTTGATTCAAATAACCACACAGCTTCCATATCCTGGATCTTCTGTAAAAGAGAAATAATGGTTGAGCCCATTCTTCCACAAGCGCCCGCAACAGCAACGAGAATTTTTTTCCTGTTCATACTATGTCCTTTTCTCTTTTTATATCTGCTCCCAACGATTTAAGTTTTTCTTCAAATTTTTGATATCCTCTGAAAAGGTGATAAATCCTGGAAATATATGTGGTTCCTTCAGCAGCCAGACCCGCAAGTACAAGTGCCGCACTTGCCCGCAGGTCAGAAGCCATTACTCTTGCTCCTAAAAGTTTCTCTACCCCTTTTATAATTGCCTTTGAGCCATCAAGTGAAATACTGGCACCAAAACGATTAAGTTCGCCTGCATGGATAAATCTCTCAGGAAATACTTTTTCAGTAATCACACTGACCCCATCAGCAAGCGTGAGAAATGCCATCATCTGTGCCTGGAGGTCTGTCGGAAATCCAGGATATGGCAGGGTGACGATGTCTACAGGCTTCCAGTTCTTATTTCCCTTTACAGTAATAAAATTTCTACCTGTAATTATTTCAATCCCGGTCTCACTGAGTTTATCAAGAAAAGCCCCTAAATGAAGGGGCTGACATTTTTCAACAGTGACACAGCCACCTGTTATTGCACCGGCAAGAAGAAATGTCCCGGTTTCAATTCTATCAGGAATAACTCTGTATTCAGTTGCTTTCAATTTTTTTACACCATTTATCGTAAGACATGGCGAACCGATTCCTGCAATTTTTGCTCCCATTTTGACAAGAAAATTTGCAAGGTCTGTAATTTCAGGTTCACACGCAGCAAACTCAATCACTGTGGTACCCTTTGCAAGTGTAGCAGCACACATAACATTTGCCGTAGCAAGTACACTTGAACCAAATGCTCCTCCAAGAAAAATATAATTACCTTTCAGACCTCTGCCTGCATCTGCCACCACATATCCATCTTCAATTCTTATATCAACACCGAGTTTCTGTAGCCCCCTTATATGCAAATCTATGGGTCTTGGTCCTATAACACAACCACCCGGAAGTGAAAAACGTGCCCTGCTAAATCTCGCAATCATCGGACCAAGTAAAGCAATTGAAGCCCTCATTGTTTTTACAAATTCATATGGTGCATCACACCTGTTAATGTTCTGTGAATCCACTTCCACTGTACCATTTTTAAATCTTACTTTTGCACCAAGATATTCAAGAATCCTCGACATTGTATTTACATCCTGTAATTCAGGTATATTGTGAATCACGCTGGTACCTTCAGCCATAATAGATGCGGCAAGTATTGGAAGCACTGAATTTTTTGCACCTGATGCAGGTACACTTCCCCTCAAAACCTTTTTCCCTTCAACAACGAACCGATCCATCATTTTTTCCTTTTTGCAATAAATTTTACCACAGAAAAACCTTTTATTAAATCTCAGAAGACCCCTGAAATAGGGAAAATTATATGGGATGGTCTGAACGAATCATGAAAAATTTTTTGATGGGCAATTTGAAAGGATGTATCTCGTGCAGGATCTTTTCCTGTATTAAGATTTCTATCCCATAAGGGGAAATTACTGCTTGTAATATAAACCTTAATTCTATGACCTTTTTTGAAAAGATACGCTGTGGGCATCATTTCTATGTGAAATTTGTAAACCCTGCCGGGCTTCATCAAAACAGGCTGCCCCCAAATATCATTTCTGAACCTCGCTCTTATAATCCCCTCTGATATATTGATTGATTTGCCATCAGGATAAACATCCGCAAGTTTTACAACAAAATCAGTATCAGGTGCTGAAGAAGACGCAAAAAGAACAAAAGACACAGGACCTATAATTTCCATATTCTTTTTCAAAACATCAGAAGTATATACAAGAACGTCTTTTCTTGATTCCAACACCCTCTGGTCATAAGGTCCTGGCTTTGCAATTTCATAAAGGCCAGGATTGTATGAACCTATTGAATGGTTTCCACCGATTACCGGTAAAGGATCTTCAGGGTTATAGTCAAATTCATCCTGTTTTTCATCAGTTGGTACTTTCTTATCAAGTAAGCCACCTGCGTGTATATACCATTTTTCATATTTAACCCTTGCAGGTGGCCATTCGTATTCATCCTGCCAGCAGTTTTTTCCCATAACAAAAATTCTTATGGGTGCTTTTTGAAATTCACAGGCGTTTTTCCCATGTAAAATACAATCAAGCCATCTGACTGTTGCATCGTTTTCTTGCAATGCCTGAGAACCGAAATCAATCTCTCCAAGAATTGTTGAAGAGTTTACTCCATGGGTCCATGGCCCCACTATAATCCTGTGGCTTTCTGCAATTTCTTTTATTTTGCTGTGTTTTTTTAGTTGTTGAAAAATTTTAAACATTTCACCCGGATAATAATCATACCAGCCAGCAATCAATAAAACAGGTATCTGGAATTTTTCAAAATGTCCGGAAAGACTGAACCTTTTCCAGAAAGAATTATAAACATTATTAGTGACAAAATCTCTATAAGATTTCACCAGACCTGCACCTGTTTTTTTATCAAGTTCTATAATTGGCAGTGATTTTAAGATTTTGTTTACATCAAAAACAGGCATTGTTTGTGCTTCTGATGTTCTGCTGTTTGTTTCAAAGCATAACCAGCTCCATGTCAGACCAAGAGAAAGTGCGCCATTACAATAATATGCCTGTTTCCAGCCATCTCCGGTCATAAACTGGGGGCACAAAACACTCAACCTCTTACTTCCTGAAATAACTGCAAAGAACTGAGTTGCTGCAAGATATGATGCACCATACATTCCTATCTTTCCATTACACCATGGCTGGGACGCAATCCATTCAAGGGTATCATAACCATCTTTTTCTTCTTTTACAAAAGGATAAAAAATCCCTTCAGATGCATATCTGCCCCTGCAATCCTGTACAACAACTGCGATATTCTTTGTCAGAAAGTCCACGGGACTTACAAAATTCCGATTATAGGCGGTTCTAACCAGCACAACTGGCCATGGACCATTTCCATCAGGAAGAAAAACATTTGTTGCCAGTTTGACCCCGTCACGCATCTTTATTTTGACATTCCGCATCACCCTAATTCCCAAACTGTCCCCTTGCTTTATGGTATATAATATCATCATGCCGGTAAAGAAAAAATATTTACAGGAAGTTTTCGATAACGCTCAGTTTCCGGTGAGAATAACAAGAACAACGGGTACTGGCTTCAATATTTCATCATATCAAAATCATTATCATGCTGCTGAACTTGAAATCCAGTTTATAAGAAGAGGTACAGGATATTATTTTATTAAAGACAGACGTTATCCTGTCAAACCAGCATCTGCCCTTGTCATTCATAGCTATGAAATACACCACTTTTTTACACTGGATGAAAAACCATTCATTGACAAGACTTCAATAATACTTTATCCAACCATTTTCAATAAGAGTTTCCTTGCTGAGCATCTTGGATATCTGATAACATGCAGAAAAAACTTTCCACATCAGGTTTTTTTCAGCCAAGGGGAATTTTCAATCATTGAGTTTTTATTAACTCTTGCTCATGGTGAAATCACACATAGAAGGAAATTCTGGCAGGAAATTGCTATAGATTGTATTGAACAGATTTTTTTGTTGCTTTTGCGGAGAATTGAAGAAGGTGGAAAGCAGAATGCAGAAGAGATAAATGAGATAGTTCGCTCAGCGATCAACTATATAGAAGAAAACTTTATGCAACCTATGACCCTCAAACAATTAAGCCGGATGTTTAATATTTCTACATTTCATATGAGCCATCTCTTTACCCGATATGCGGGTATTTCCTTTAAATCATATCTTATAAAAAGAAGAATTGAAGAAGCAAAGAAATTGCTTCATGGCACTGATTTAAAAATTTCTGCTGTTTGCAGACAATGTGGATTTTCGGATGAAAGTTCTTTTATCAAAACTTTTAAAAAACTCACAGGTACATCTCCTACTTCTCATCGCAAAATTTTCCAGTATATCAGCAAGAAAAATCTTGAATAATGAAAATAACAGGGATATGATAATCTAAAAACGTGGAGGGCAAAATGAGTAAACTTGCAATACTTGGTGGACAACCAGCAGTAAAGAATACTTCTGATGATATTTTCCAGAGAAATATTACAAAAGAAATGGAAGAGGCAGTTCTGAAGGTTTTATACGAATGGAAAATGTCATCCACTGATATTACGAAAGAATTTGAAAGAGCTTTTGCTGACTGGCATGGAATGAAGTACGGTCTGGGATGTAATACTGGTACAAGTGCGATTCATTGTGCAATGTTTGGCATAGGCATAGGGGTTGGAGATGAGATAATATGCCAGAGTACAACCTACTGGGCAAGCTGCCTTCCAGCATTTTCACTTGGAGCAACTGTTGTTTTCGCTGATGTTGACCCTGAAACACTCTGTATAAATCCGGATGATATAGAACACAGAATTACTCCAAGGACAAAAGCAATAATGGTAGTCCATTATGCAGGTTACCCTGCTGACATGGACAGAATTTTACCTATCGCAAAAAAACATAACATTAAAATTATTGAAGATGTTTCTCATGCCCATGGTGCCCTGTATAAAGGGAAAATGGTCGGAACTTTTGGAGATGTTTCTGCTTTTTCTTTGATGAGCGGAAAGTCATTTGCCATTGGAGAAGCTGGCATTATGCTTACCAATGATAGAAACACCTACGAGAGGGCGATTCTCTTCGGTCATTATGAGAGGGCTTCTGAAATTGAAAATCCCCAATTACAGAAACTTGCAGGTCTTCCATGGGGCGGATATAAATACAGAATGCATCAGATGTCTTCTGCCATTGGACTTGTTCAGATTAAACAATTCAAGGTTGATATGGTTGAAATTGATAAAGCAATGAATTATTTCTGGGATCTTCTGGAAGGTTATCCAGGAATTAGAGCACATAGACCACCAAAAGATTCTGGATGTACCAAGGGTGGCTGGTATGCTTCATTGGGTAGGTACATTAAAGAAGAACTCGGTGGTTTATCAATATCAAGATTCTGTGAAGCACTCAGAGCAGAAGGAGTACTCTGGGCGTACCCTGGGTGTAATAAAGCCCTGCATACACATCCATTATTTCAAACCATTGATGTTTATGGACATGGCAGACCAACAAGAATTGCATTTTCAAACAGGGATGTTCGTGAAGAGGATAAAAGCCTGCCAGTGACAGAATCGCTTCAAAAAAAGGTCTTCGCAGTACCATGGTTTAAACATTTCTGGCCAGAAAGAATAGAGGAATATGCCAACGCTTTCAAAAAAGTGATTGAGAACTATAAAGATCTCCTTCCAGATGACAAAGGAGATCCAGAAGATCTCGGTGGATGGTTCACCAGCCGAAGATAAAAAGGAGAATATATGGAAAAGCTGGCAATTGATGGCGGAATACCCGTAAGGAAAACCCCAATGCCTGCAAGAATAATGTTTGGCGAGGAAGAAAAGCAGGCAGCAATGACAATTATTGAAAAAACAATGACCGGCAATCAAGCCCTTGATAGATACGGCGGGGTTGAAGTTGACGCTTACGAACAGGAATTTGCTCAATTTTTTGGGGAAAAATTTGCAACAGCAGTTAGCTCTGGAACAGCAGCTATTCATTCCGCAATTGCAGCGTTGCATCTCGAACCAGGAAGTGAAGTAATCACAAGTCCCATCACAGACCCCGGTGCAGTGATGCCCATTGTTTTTCAGCAGTGTATTCCGATTTTTTGTGATGTCATCTACGATACTCTAAATCCATCTCCACAATCCATAGAAGAAAATATTACAGATAAAACAGGCGCAATAATTGTGGTTCACATTGCGGGATTTCCTTCGAGAATTGACCGTATATGTGAGATTGCAGAAAAACATAAAATTCCGGTGATAGAAGATTGTGCCCAGGCGCATGGAGCAACATACAAAGGTAAATATGTGGGCACCTTTGGAACTCTTGCTGCGTTCAGCCTCTGTCTCTTATACACATCTGACGCTGCCG
>JAOAAW010000030.1 GCA_026418655.1 bacterium
GGTTGGTTATACTCTGCCATTTAAGATTATTGGCGCCCCATGGATTGATGGAGAAAAATTGTCACTTGCATTAAATGATAAAAATTTGCCAGGCGTCATTTTCCATCCGTTCCATTATAAACCATACTATGGAACATTCAAAGACCAGTTATGCACCGGTGTAAGGATTGTCGTCAAAGATACCAAGGTTTATAAACCTTTTAGCACTGCAATTGCAATTATGGAAGTTTTACTTAAAATGTATCCTGAAAAATTTGATTTTTCTCGTAAAGACATAAAGGATAGAATTTCAACTTTTGACAGGGTTTGTGGTACAGATATGATAAGAAAAAAACTTGTCTCTGGGGAAAATTTCCAGAGTATTGAAAACTGGTACGAACCTCAATTGAGGGATTTTTTTAAGAAAAGGGAGAAATACCTGCTGTATCAATAAATCCCAAATTTCTGTTATGAAAACATTGAGAAAAAATCGTCTATGGGTGTATTTGTTTCCTGCTTTAATGGATCTTTCAGTCGCAGCAGTTGTTATTTTTTCTGCCATCAAGGTGGTTGAATTCGGCACAAGACCGTTTGTGGTTGGTATACTCGGTTCTGTGTGGGGGATAACTTATTTCGTATCAAGTTTTGTGTTGAGCAAGGTTATTACAAGACGAAATTCAAGATCATTTATGGTATTGAGTTGTATGGGTTTTATTCTTATCGGTTTGTTTTTTGACTTTTTTAATACGCTGGGTACACTTTTTATTCTTCTTATTATTGGTGGACTTTTCTCAGCATTCTTTTTTGTTGGTTTTCAGTTGTTTATGGAACATAACACCGGGACATCTGCTTCCAGGGCATCCGCTTTTTATACCCTCTCGTGGAGTATTGGAGCGGCTTTTGGTTCTATTGCAGAAGGCTTTTTGATGGGAAAAAGTTCAATGTATGCAAGGATACCTGTTTTGATACCACCACTACTGATCATTGCTGGAATTTTTTTGTCTCAAATTGATGAGGGAAACCATATTAAAGAAAACATATATGATGACAAAAAATCTGATTACATTGTTAAAGTTTATGCAAAAATTGCCTGGCTTGAGATTTTTGCTGTTACACTGATTACAGTAGGAATCAGGTATTTGCTTCCAAAGATGACGATGTCCTTTTTAGATCTCAATCAGAATATTACGGCAATTGCAATTTTTCTTTTCTTTGTTTTGCAGTCCATAAGCGGCTATTTTAGTTCATATTTCAGAGTACTTAGATATAATATCTTTACTCATGACCTTCTGAAAATACTGGCAGGAATTTCTTTACTTGTTCCAGTGCTTTTCCCATGTGGTTTTTCAATTTTTTTATTTGTTTGTGTTCTTGGTATCTACGCAGGGCACGCTTATTATGCTGTTGTTTTTTACGCCATAAATCACAGACACCAGGCTGGTTTTAATGTTGGTATAAACGAAAGTCTTGTCGGGGTTGCTTCTGTTATGGGACCATTTTTGTTTGGTATCATGCTAAATTTTGGGATATCCCAGTTTTTACTTTTTCCATGGGTTGTGTTTACTATATGCAGTTTTTTCCAACACAGGATCTTGAAAAGATTAAATCAATCCTGAATTTCTTCAAGTAATTTTTGTATATTATCTTTAATAAGATCCCTGCATTTTCTGAATTCTTCAAGTATTTGCTGTCTGGAACCAGTTGCAACAGCTGGATCCTTTATATCCCAGTGCAATCTTTTTGCTCTGCCAGGAAAAAATGGACAATTTTGTTTTGCATTTTCACACAGGGTAATGATATAGTCAAATTCTCTCCCATAAAATTCTTCAAGTCCTTTTGACCTTTGTCCAGCAATGTCAATTCCTATTTCTTTCATTACTTCTATTGCATAAGGATTTACAAAAGATGGATTCAGACCAGCGCTGAAGGCTTCTATTTTCCCCTTGCCGTAATGATTCACCAATCCTTCAGCCATCTGACTTCTACATGAGTTTCCTGTACATAGAAACAAAATTTTTTTCATTTTTGTTGAAGTATTTTTTTTATTTCTTCAACTGATGAAACCCTGCCTGATATTTTTACTTCACCATCAACAGCAAGTGCAGGTGTTGTCATTACTCCAAAATTCATGATTTCCTTGATATCAGTGATTTTAACAAGCTCATATTCAATACCAAGTTCTTTTGCTGCGGATTCTGCATTTTCAGCAAGTTTTTTACATTTCGGGCATCCCATACCTAAAATCTGGATCTTTTTCATCTCTCCTCCTTTTTATTCAACAATTTTCCCAAACAAAAATCCGCAGAAAGTTGAAATGATTACGACAATTGTCACATACACAACAGTTTTCTTTGTTCCCATAATGTTTTTGAGTACCAGCATACTCGGTAAACTTAATGCCGGTCCTGAAAGAAGAAGTGCCAGGGCTGGTCCCTTTCCCATACCAGAGCCGATAAGTCCCTGCAAGATTGGTACTTCAGTAAGTGTTGCGAAATACATGAATGCTCCAACAATTGAAGCAAAGAAATTTGCCCACAGGGAGTTTCCGCCGACAAGTCCAGAGATAAATCGTGATGGAATCAATCCTTCATATCCGGGTCTGCCAAGTAAAAATCCTGCAATGAAAACGCCAATAAGAAGAAGCGGTGCTATCTGTTTTGCAAACTCCCATGATGATTCTATACATAACTGAATTTCATCTTGATTAAACCAGAGTTTTAATACCAAGAAAAGCCCTGTCAGTGAGATTGCACTCAAAAGCCACTTTATCCTGAACACAACTAACCACAATCCAGTAATTCCAGCTTTTGGCTCTGCCCAATTTGCAAATATAAGAAAAGTTATCATGAAGAAGAAATGTAAAAAAGTTTGCCAGAGGGGATGTTTCTCTTCGTCATAGCTTATTGAGAAATCCTGTTTATCCTGTCTGATTTTTTCTTCCTTGATAAATATTGAATTCATAAAAAGGCCTATAACAATGCTCATAACAACTGCAAAAATAGCCCTTGCAAGGCCTAATCGCCACCCTAAAATTCTGGTAGTCATAATTATTGCAAGTATATTGATTGCCGGACCTGAATATAAAAAAGTGCTTGCTGGGCCTATTCCTGCACCACGACGATAGATTCCTGCAAAAAGTGGCAGCACTGTGCATGAACAAACTGCAAGAATTGTTCCAGAAACAGAAGCAACGCAATAAGCCAAAATTTTATTAGTGTCTGATCCGAAATACTTCAAAACAGATGCCTGGGAGACAAAAACAGAAATACTTCCTGCAATAAAAAAGGCGGGAATCAAGCAAAGTAGTACGTGTTCTCTTGAGTACCATTTTACAAGTGCAAGCGCCTCATATAGTGGTCCTTTAAACTTTAAGATGTCCAAAGGCAAAAAATAACAGATCATGAAAATTGCCAGGATTAAAAAAAATTTCTGCCATTCATTCAATTTTTTCATATTCATCATTTTAGTCTATAGCCGATTGGCTATCAGTTTTTATAAGTATTTTTTTCATTATTTCCTCCATTTTTGCACGGTCCTGTTTAATTTCGCCTTCGCCGATATGGCTACTAACAACCCACCAGAGATTTATGAGCGGATGGCCAAAATTAAGTGAACATAATCTGAAATTACCGGATCTTTTCTCAAAAATTAGCCCTACTTTTTTTATCTTCTTAATATGTTTTGAAACCGTTGGTTGTTTTATTCCAAGGACTGCCGTCATCTGACATATGCACATTGGACCTTTCTCAAGCATTTTAAGAATTCTCATTCTTTTTTCATCAGAAATTACCTGCAGAAACTGTTCTATTTTTTTAATTTGGTTCATAGCCATATGGCTATATGCTATGATAAAAAAAATTTTTGTCAAGCGAGGTTGCAAATTTTGAGAAAAAGTTATACTATACAGAACAAACTTAATTTTTGGAGGGGCAATGGAGATAATTAAGGATTTCACCTGTAATGTTGATATTTCAGAACTTCTGGAACAATTGAAGATTATGGATAGTCAAGATGTTTCGGAATTTAAAAGAATTCTCGATATCGCCAAAAAAATCGCCAAGCCGAAAGCAATTTATGTTGAGGGGTTTATTGAGGAGAGGGGTAACGATTTTATAATTGTAAATGGCGTGAAATTTGTAAGCAGGACTTTGAGTAAAAATTTAGCCGATGTTGACAGAGTTTTTCCATATATTGCAACCTGTGGTGCCGAACTTGATTCCATAGGATTTCCTGATGATTTACTGAAAGAATACTGGTGGGATTCAATCAAAGCATATTATCTGAATATCGCTCGAAATGGATTGATGGATTATATTAAAACAAGATTCTCGCTTAAAAAGACCTCCACTATGGTTCCTGGTGGTGGCGAATATGGCCTCTGGCCCATAGAACAACAAAAAGAACTTTTCAGTCTTTTCGGGGATGTGGAATCTCTTATTGGTGTGAAACTTACAAACACATATCTGATGATGCCTAACAAGAGTGTTTCAGGTTTTCTATTTCCGACTGAAAGGGATTACAGTGGATGCAGGGTATGCAGACGAAAGAACTGTCCTGGAAGAAGCGCTGAATTTGACGAAAATTTGTGGAAAGCACTTGAAATTGAAGCAAATCTACAGATAAAAAAATGAAGATAGCCGGTTTTTACATTACCGCTCCATCCATTCTTCAAACTGGTGAAAAATTTAATTTGAGATTCAAGGTTTTGACTGAGCCTTACACTGCTGGATGGGGATGCTGGATAAAACCACCTGATTTTAAGGGACCATATAATCTGTCTCCCAGAGGAATAAAGTATCTTGACAATGTTTACAGTGGTGATATCGGACAACTTGAGATAGATGTTGATGGTAAAAAAGTTAGATTTTCTGACTATCATGGTATTTTTCCTGGTGACAGAAGAAAATTTGGAGTTGTTTCTGACCTAACTTTTGATACACCTGGCGTTAAATTTATCAAGATCACTCAGTCGGAAACAGGGATAGAAGGAATCAGTAATCCGATATTAGTAAAAGAAAGAGTTGATGATAGAATTTACTGGGGAGATTTACATTCTCAAACATTTTTTACTGATGGTTTGAGATGCCCTGAGGAGCTTTACACTTTTGCCAGGGATGAAGCATTTCTGGACTTTTTTTCTATTTCTGACCACAGCGAGTGGATTACAGACAGACAGTGGGAATACTTTTGTGGTGTTGCAAATGATTTCAATGAAGATGGAAGGTTTGTTACACTGATTGCTCAGGAGTGGACAGACCACACTGTAGGCCACAGAAACATTTATTTCCCGGGAGACACTGGGCCTATATTGAGGGCAGGAGTGAATAGTTTAGAGAGGGTTTATGAAATTGCACGAAAATTCAATGCAATTGTTATACCCCACCATAGTGCCAATGAAAGGATGGGCGTTGATTGGAAATTAAACCACGATCCGCAATTGGAACGTCTTGTCGAAATATATTCGGTGTGGGGCAGTAGCGAAATAAGTGTGGAAAAAGGAAACACACGACCAATAAGAATTCTGGGTGGAGAAAAAAAGGGACAGCATGTTATAGACGCGCTTAATATGGGATACAAACTTGGTTTTGTTGGTGGTGGAGATATACACGATGGAAGGCCAGGAGATGAATTACACAATCTTCAAGATCCGCCAGCTGAATACAGGAGGGTATATAGACA
>JAOAAW010000089.1 GCA_026418655.1 bacterium
GTAGAACCAGCAAAATCAAACATACCTTTTTTCGCCAACCATCCACCACCCCATATCCAGTGACCGATAATTGGATATATGAACATAGACATAAAAAAAGAAAAGATAATAAAAGATTTGTACTTTATCCTTTCAGCAACAGCTCCAGAAACTATTGTTGCTGCTGTTCCACAAAATACAAGCTGGAAGAAAAATTTTGCAAATAATGGAACACCTGTCCATGAAATTGCAGAATAGACACCTCTGTATGCCTCACCCACTGCCGGCGAATTATCAGGACCTGTTAAGAAAAATAGTCCTTTTAAACCTATAAAAGGATTTCCATCCCCGAACATCAAACCCCATCCGATAAATAGAAAACCAAGAGAAGAAACAGCAAAAACTATAAAATTTTTTGACAGTATATTGACAGCATTTTTAACCCTTGTAAATCCTGTTTCAACCATCGCAAAACCCAGATTCATAAAGAAAACCAGTTTTGCTGTAACCAAAACCCATATAGTATCAATGATAACTTTTATTTCCATCTCTTCCTCCCAATAAAAAAGTGTCCTCATCATCAACGATCATGAGGACACCGTTTGTCCAAAAAATTAAAAAGGCGCTTTTTTTTGGCGCCTTTGTCCTTACTTCCCCCTTGAATTCCAGGAAACTTCTTTGTTTTCCTCTGTTTAAAATTATATTCTAATTTTTTTCTTCTGTCAAGGGGTTATTTATAAAAACTGAGTACCGTGGATGATGTTTTTCATATAATTCTTTGAGTTGCTGAACAGTAACGTGGGTGTAAATTTGTGTAGTTGAAATATCACTATGCCCAAGCATCTCCTGCACAATTCTCAAATCTGCACCTCTATCAAGCATATGAGTTGCAAAGCTATGTCTGAAAGTGTGTGGAGTAACTTTTTTTGAAATACCTGCTATTTTTGCATATTTTTTTATAATTCTCTCAACAGATCGTGATGTTATCCTACCACCTTTCTTATTGAGAAAAAGATACAGACTGCGATTGTTTTTTCGTTTCTTAAGATAATCAAAGATATAATTCAGCGCACAGGAGCCAACAGGAACAATTCTTTCTCTGTTTCCTTTTCCTTTAACTTTCACTGTTTCGTCCGCAATATTAATATCCGATATTTTCAATGAAACAAGCTCGTTAACACGAAGCCCAGATGAATACAAAAGCTCCATGATTGCTCTGTCGCGCAAGCCCTGTTCATCCTGTCTGTTTGCTGCTTCAAGAATACTCTCAATTTCTTCGTATGTAAGGAATGATGGTAATCTTTCCGGAAGTTTCGGGCTTGATACCAACAGTGCCGGATTTTTTTTTAGCAATTCTCGCTTTACGAGAAAATTAAAAAATGATTTAATCGCGGCTATTTTCCTGGCTACACTTCTTGGCCTGTAGTTTTTTTCCTTTAAATAAAAAAGATACTTTCTCAACAATTCAATATCAACTGATTCCAGACTGTAATTCGTAAATGAAAGAAATTGTCTAAGATCTCTTCTGTATGCCAGACAGGTGTGTCTTGAATAATTTTTTTGATGGGCAATATAATTAATAAATTCACTCAAAAATCTAAGATTGGTTTTCCGATCATAAGGCATTTTCAGTCAATCTTACCTTTTGTTGAAGAAATCTTTTCAGATTCTATTTTCACTGCCTCTTTCAAAGCCAGACCGAGTCCCTTAAAAACTGCTTCGCATATATGATG
>JAOAAW010000169.1 GCA_026418655.1 bacterium
GGGTTGCCCTATTTTTCTATAAATTTCACTTACCGCATGATGGCCTTTTGGGAAAGCTCTTGTTGCTCCCTTGCGATGAACATAGACATATTCTTCCCTTCCTTCAACAATATGCTTTTCATGTTTGGCAATATTATGAGCAACATCATATACCACAAAAAGTCCTAATTTTTCAGGTGCTTTTGAGAAGACCTTTCCAAAACATTCCCTTATCCAGTGTGTAATAATCTGTCTGTTAGCCCATGCAAAATTTGCCGCTGCACTCATTGCACCAAAGTAATCTTGGCCTTCTTTTGAATTTACTGGGGCGCAAGCAAGCTGTCTGTCAGGAAGTTTTATTCCGTATTTTGTAAGTGTTTTGCCAAATGTTAGCAGATAGTCATCGCAAACCTGGTATCCAAGTCCACGACTTCCTGTGTGAACCATAACAGTTATTTGATTTTCAAAAAGTCCAAAGATACTGGCTGCTTCCTTGTCATATATTTCAATAACCTGCTGAATTTCAAGAAAATGATTTCCTGATCCAAGGGTTCCAAGCTGGTCCATACCCCTTTCTTTTGCTCTTGAACTGACTGCATCAGGATTTGCTGTTTTCATCTGACCGGATTCTTCTGTTCTTTCAATATCAGAATTCCAGCCATATCCCTGTTTGAGAGCATACAGTGCACCATAAAGTAAAACATCATCAATCTGTTTGCCTTTGAGGATTATCCTACCTGTTGAACCAACTCCTGATGGAATATTTACATAAAGACAATTGGTAAGGTCTTCAAGCCGATTTTTTATTTCATCATACACGATGTCTGACCGTATCAGTCTTACTCCACAATTGATATCATATCCAACAAAACCTGGAGCAATAACCCCGTTTTCTTTTCTGAATGCTGCAACACCGCCTATCGGAGCGCCATATCCCCAATGTACATCAGGCATGGCAAGACTGTAGAAGACAATACCAGGTAGGCAGGCAACATTTGCTACCTGCTGTAATACATTGTCTGCAAATGCTCTATCAAGCATGTCCTCAGAAATGTAAATGATACCGGGGACAAACATTTCGCCCTTTCTTTCAATCATCCATTTGCAGGGTCCAATTTTTTTTATCTCAGATTTCCAATCCTGCATTTTGAATCACCTCTTCCATGATTCTTTTTCCTTCTATTAGGGCCCGATGGTTCATTTTTCCTCTGTCTTCTTTAAAGGTTTCTTTGATCCCAAATTCAATGTTCTTCTCGGTTACAGAAAAGCCAGAACCTTCAAGGATTTTAAGCAAACCACCGAGCATTACCATATTTGCAACCTTCACGCTACCCAATTTTTCAGCAATTTCAGAAGCAGGTATGCCAATGCTCCTACCTTTATTTAGATGATTTTCAGGTGGTATGAGTGAACTATTCCACAGAATCCAGGCATTTTCTTCCAGATATTGTGAAAGCATTTGAAGGGAACTATGGTTCATGAAGATGCTGTAATTTGCTTTTGAAATCACAGGTGAAATAAGTTCATTTGACGAGACAAGGGAGATCATACTGTAAACATAACCCCCTCTCATTTCAGCCCCATAAGCAGGAAGAAAACTCACATTAAGTTTTTTTGACACGCCGATATGGGCAAGTACCCTGCCGAGTGTAACAATGCCCTGACCGCCTGATCCACCAAGAATAATTCTCCAACAATAAGAAATCTTTTTTTTCAAGTCCACCAGACCTTTGGTTTTGGTTCACTGATAAGAATACCTTTAAGGAAAGAAATTGCTTTCTTCAATCCTTCATCAACACTCATCAAACTGTCCTCATGCTCTATACTTAATGCACCGTCATAACCGATCAACCTCAGATTACTGATAAAATCCCTCCAGAATTCTTCTCCGTGCCCATAGCCAACCGTCCTGAAAATCCAGGACCTATTTATTTCATCAAGGTATGTCTTTGTATCAAGGACACCATTAACCGAAGTATTTATCGGGTCTATTTTTGTGTCCTTTGCGTGGACATGGTAAATGGCATCCTTCAATTTTCGAACAGCAGCCACTGGATTAATTCCCTGCCAGAAAAGATGGCTTGGGTCAAAATTGGCGCCGATAACCTCTCCTGCAGCATCTCTGAGTTTAAGAAGTGTTTCTGGATTATAGACCACAAATCCTGGGTGCATTTCAAGACATATTTCTTTGACATTATGTTGCACAGCAAATTTTGCCTCTTCTTTCCAGTAAGGGATCACGCACTTTTCCCATTGCCAGGCAAGTGTCTTTGAAAAATCGTCAGGCCATGGACAGGTTATCCAGTTTGGTGATTTCGCGGTTTCGCTATCGCCTGGACAACCTGAAAAGGTAATAATTCTTTTCACGCCCAATTTTTCAGCAAGAAGTATTGTCTGTCTCTGGACATATCTATGAGACTCTGCAATACTTTTATCGGGATGAAGTGGATTCCCATGACATGATAGTGCAGAGATTTCAAGGCCGCGTTTTTCAATGGCTTTGCTGAATGATTTTAACTTGCCTTCGTCATTGAGGAGTTCATCCGGATTACAGTGCGCTTTTCCGGGATAATTCCCGGATCCAATTTCAACTGCTTCAAGTCCCAGATTTTTCGCGATATCCAGAGCTTCCTCAAACTTTTTTCCACCAAATAGCACCAGAAAAACACCTAACTTCATATTACCTCCTGGTTGACTATGATAAAATATTATACCCTGCTTAATAATTTATTGCTAAAACAGGATTTGTCAAATATTATGGTTAACAAAAGTCTATTTTTTCTAGCTTCAAGGTTCATTGGGAGACGACATCAGGAGAGTTTTATTTATTTCACGAGTGTTGTAAGTGTTATTGGAATTGCGCTTGGTGTGGCAAGTTTGATGCTTGTTCTTGGTATTATGAATGGTTTCAGCAATGATTTGAAAAGAAAGATAATTGGAGCAAATCCGCATATAATTATAGAGGGTAATCCCTACATTGAAGATTATGAAAAAATTTCCAGCCTCACTAAAGATTTACCTGAGATTACAGGTACTGGATATTTTGCCCAGACACAGATTATCTATAAATCTTCAGGTTACATGATAGGTGGTTATCTGAGGGGAATTGAAGGTGAAAATGAAATTTCAAACCTTAAAAGATTTATCAAGAAAGGAAGCATTGAAGGACTTGAGACAGGAGGAATTATTCTTGGAAGCGAACTTGCCAATGAACTCGGGGTTAGCATAGGTGATACGATATTTATTATTGGTGGGTTGCCCGCGAGGGAATTTGTTTGTAAGCTTGTCGGCGTAGTGGAATATGGTGTTTATAATATTGATGTGTCAACAGGTATAATTGATTTGCGAGATTTTCAGGAAAAGTTTTTTAATGGCAGGAGACTAGCAAATATAGGCATCACGGTTAATGATATATACCACTGTGAAAAAATAGCAGAAAAAATATCAAATAAAATCCCTCAGGATTTGAAGATCAGTACCTGGATTAAGAAAAATAAAATTTTGTTTGCTGCCCTTTCTCTTGAGAAAAGGGCAATGCTTTTGATTCTTACAATTATAATACTGGTGGCTTCTTTCAATATTGCAAGTAGCCTGATGATGACGGTGTATAGAAAAATAAAAGAGATTGGGGTTTTAAGAGCACTCGGGATGACAGGCAAGCAGATAAGAGCAATTTTTCTTATACAGGGTTTCTTACTTGGATTAAGGGGCCTTCTAAGTGGTCTTTTTCTTGGAAGCATTATTATCTGGGTATTAAAAAAATTCAATCTGATTAAATTGCCTGCGTATATTTATAGTATTTCACATCTTCCTGTTGAACTTTCTGGCATGGAGATTTTGATGATATGTGCTTCGGTTTTTTTTATGACGCTTATTGCTTCTATTTTTCCTGCGTTCAGAGCAGGCAGGCTTGAACCTGCTACAGCATTAAGATATGAATGAAAAAATAGGTGCACTTTCAGGTGTGAATCTGGTTAAGAGTTATGAAAAAAGTGTCCGGGCAATTGATAATGTTTCTGTTTTAATACCTGATGGAGAAATTACAGTGATTCTTGGTCCTTCAGGTTCAGGCAAAACGACTCTATTGAATATTCTCGCGCTCCTTGACATGCCTGATTCGGGTAAAGTCCTTCTGCATGGAAAGGATACATCCCTTTTTAACGAGAGAGAAAAAGCGAAAATTAGAAATAGAATGTTTGGTTTTGTTTTCCAGTTTTTTCATTTGATTCCAGAAATGACTGTTGAAGAGAATGTGATGATTCCTCTTATGATCAGAGAACCTTGCGGTTCTTTTCATAATATTAGAGAGAGGGCAAAGGCATTACTTAATGAATTTCATATAGGGGATAAAGCACTTTATTATCCCAATCAACTTTCTGGCGGAGAAAAACAAAGAGTTGCAATATGCAGAAGCCTTATCGGAGAACCTGAAGTTATTTTTGCTGATGAACCGACAGGGAATTTAGATAAAAATGCGGCTTCAGAATTGATAACATTGATCCACTTACTAAATAAAATGAAAAGGAAAACCTTTATAATTGCAACCCACAATGAAAATTTTTTGAAAATTGCGACGAATGTCATATACTTATCTAATGGAAAAATTGTTCACAGGGAGTGAGATATGGGATTATGGATATATCTTGATGGCAAATTTGTAAGTGAAAAACAGGCAAAAGTTTCAGTTTTTGATCATGGTTTACTCTATGGAGATGGTGTTTTTGAGGGACTGAGAACTTATAATGGTAAAATTTTTCGGCTTATGGAACATATCAAAAGGTTATATAAATCGGCAAAGGCAATAATGCTGGAAATACCTGTTTCAATGGAAAAGATGGCAGAAATAATAATTAAAACCATAAGAAAAAACAATCTAAAGGATTCATATGTCAGGGTTGTTGTTACGCGTGGTGTGGGTGACCTTGGTCTTGATCCCAAAAAATGTCCAAAACCCACAATTTTTGTAATAGCGAGCAAAATTAAACTTTATCCTGAAGAATTTTATGAAAAGGGTCTCTCAGTTGTTACAATCGCAACACGGAGAAATTTAACGGAAAGCCTTAATCCAGCGATAAAATCCTTAAATTATTTAAATAATATTCTTGCCAAAATTGAAGCGACTAATGCCGGTGCAATGGAAGGACTCTTTCTTAATAACGAAGGTTATGTAGCTGAATGCACAGGCGAAAATATATTCATCATACTAGAAAATAATCTTTATACACCACCCATTTATGCTGGAGCACTGGATGGTATTACAAGAGACGCTGTAATTCAAATCGGTAAGGAATTAGGTCTCAATGTTCAGGAAAGATTGATCACAAGATATGACCTGTACAATGCGGATGAGTGTTTTCTGACCGGAACAGCTGCAGAAATTATTCCTGTAACACTTATCGATGGAAGAAAGATTGGTTCAGGCAGTATTGGGAATCTAACCAAGAAGATCAGAGAAAATTTTCATCGATTGACCCAGACTGAAGGAACTCCGGTTTAAGATACAATGTTCTGCACATTCTGCAGGAAAAAGTTAGCAAGGTTATTTTTTATGGAAATTTCTTCAGGAGACAAAATTATTACAGAATGTTATTGCTCTGACTGTGCCAAAAAAAATCCTGAAGTTAAGAGGGTTCTTGACACCTTTTCAAAAGAAAAAAAGCTGGCAGGGAAAGAGAAAAAATGTTCTTTTTGTGGCACGACACTCAGGGATTTGAAACAATCCAGTTTTACCGGTTGTGCAAAGTGTTATGAAGTTTTCAGACCTTATATTAGAAAAAAAATAAATGAGATACACCGCCATTTTTTTCACAGGGGAAAAGTTCCTTCTAAGGATAGTTTGGGTGTATCTTTTTTTACTCATCTTGAGGACTGGATGAGGATGGCTGTGGTTCAGGAGAATTTTGAGGAAATTAAAAAAATAAAGAAAGAACTGGAGAAATTTTTAAAAAATGGTTATTGATATGGATATGCTCCTTGATTTGATACACAATGAACCATTTTTTCTTAATAAATCAGCGATTTTTACCAGAAGGATGAGGTTAGCTCGCAATTTAAGAAAATATCCATTCCCTCATCAAATGAACGAAAGACAGGCAAAAAAGCTGGTAGATGATGTGGTTGATGCTGTTTCTGGTTTGACTGACGAGACCTGTTTGGTTATTCGCATGGATAGTATAGATAGATTGATTCGTCGTCTTATGGTTGAACGTCATATTATAAGTCCTGAATTTGCTGAAGATGGATTTGGAAAAACTCTTATCTGGTTACCTTCATATGGGCTGCGGATTCTTGTTAATGAAGAAGACCATCTCAGAATTTGTTGCTATAAGCAGGATGATAATTCGAAAAATGTATGGAATGTTTTGAATAATTTTGATAATAAATTGTCAGAAAAACTTGAGTATGCTTTTGACAGAGAATTTGGATATCTTACTAGTTGTCTGACAAATCTCGGTAGTGCATTGAGGATTTCTTCAATTATGTTTTTACCTTCGCTCAGAATAACAGGCAGAATAAAGAAAATTTTTGATATTGTGGGCAAGTTGGGTTGCGTTATCAGGGGGTTTTATGGCGAAGGTTCATCTGCAATTGCAGATTTTTATCAGATAACTTCAGGTAATGTCCTTGGGAAAACAGAATCTGAAATCTGCGAAAGTTTTGATGCTGTAACTGGTGCTATTGAACAAAAAGAAAATGAATCTCAAGCATATGTGAATATTTCATCAGTGAAACGTAAACTAAAAATTTTCCTTGATAAAATTTTTAGCCATAATGCTGGAATATCATATGAGCAAGCAATTAGTGGTATTTCAATGTTGCTTTTTGGTAAAAATTTAGGTATCATACAGGTGGAGGAAAATTTTTTGAAGAGATTAGTTTATCAAATTGCACCTGTATCGTTACAGATTAAAGCGGCCAAGCATCTAAAAGAAGAAGAGGAAAAAATTATGCGTCTTAAAATAATGAAGAAGCAACTCAGGGAGATATATGTTTGAACAATATTTTGAAAGGTTTACAAAAAGGGTGAAAACTGTTCTTGAGCTGGCGAGACAGAACGCAATTCGTTATGGTCACAGTCAGATAGAGACTGAAGATATTCTTATTGGACTTCTTGACGAAGGTCAGGGAATGGGTGTTGCAGTTTTACATTTTTTAAAGGTGGATCCGGAACATATCAGATTTGAGCTTGAAAAAAATATGCGTGTTGGTATTCCCCTTTTGACTTCAAGTGAAATTCCATTGAGTCCTGGCGCAAAAAGGGTACTTGCCCTTTCATATCGTCAGGCTCAGTATTTTGGTCATACATATGTTGGGACAGAACATCTACTTATTGGTCTTATTGCGGAGGAAGAAGGACTTGCTTCAAGAGTTCTCACACGTTTCGGTTTGACGGTAGAAAACGTCAGAAAAGCGATTGAAAATCTGCTCTGGGGAGAACCAGAAAATATTGCAAAAAGCAGGCAGCCACAATCACAGGTTTCTCCAGGCCATCCAAAGTCCAAAACACCTACAATTGATACTTATGGCAGGGATCTTACCCATCTTGCAGAGGAGAAAAAACTTGATCCAGTAATTGGAAGGGAAAAGGAAATTGAAAGGGTTACTCAGATTCTTTGCAGAAGAAAGAAGAATAACCCGGTGTTGCTAGGAGAAGCAGGTGTTGGTAAGACTGCTATTGTAGAAGGATTTGCTCAGAGGATAGCATCAGGTAATATTCCTGAAATACTTAAGAACAAAAGAATTATTATGATCGACCTTGCAAGCCTTGTTGCTGGTACAAAGTACCGTGGTGAGTTTGAGCAAAGAGTCAAATTACTTCTTGATGAAATAAAGCAGAACAAAAATATCATAATTTTTATAGATGAACTTCATACTCTTGTGGGTGCTGGTGGTGCTGAGGGAGCAATAGACGCTTCAAATATATTGAAACCGGCTCTTTCTCGCGGAGAAATACAATGTATTGGTGCTACCACATTTGATGAATATAGAAAGTATATTGAAAAGGATGCAGCGCTTGAAAGAAGGTTTCAGCCTGTGGTTGTTAATCCGCCAAGTGTTAACGAAACAATCGAAATTTTGCGTGGTTTGAGAAGTAAATACGAAGAACATCATAAGCTCACAATAACAGACGAAGCGATTGTTCTGTCTGCAAAGCTTGCGGATAGATACATCACAGGTAGGTATTTACCAGATAAAGCAATAGACCTTATAGATGAAGCAGCAAGCAAACAAAGACTTTTGTTTTCAAAGAGTGGGCCTGCAGAAATTGAAGAGCTCGAAAAAAGAGCCGCCCAGCTTTCTTCTCTTCAGGATAAAGCCACTATTCAACAGGATTTTGAAAAAGCAGCTAAAATCAGAGACAGAATAAGGGAAATACGGAGTCGCATCAATGAATTGAAGTCAACCTGGGAAAAGTCGCAACCCGGAGAGAATAGAGTCGTAACCGGAAAAGATGTTGCAGAGATTGTTTCAAAATGGACTGGAATTCCATTGTCCCAGCTGTGCAAGGAAGAAAGAGAAAAACTTTTGGAAATGGAAGATCATCTTCATAAGGTGGTTGTTGGGCAGGATGAGGCAATTTCTGCAGTCAGCCGTGCAATAAGACGATCAAGAGCAGGTATTAAAGATCAAAGACGGCCGATTGGGTCATTTTTATTTCTTGGACCAACTGGTGTTGGAAAAACACTACTTGCAAGGGCACTTGCTGAATTTTTGTTTGGAGATGAGCAGGCATTGATTCAAATTGATATGTCAGAATATATGGAGAAGTTTGCAATCAGTCGACTTATAGGAGCACCCCCTGGATATGTTGGGTACGAAGAGGGCGGACAGCTGACAGAAAAGGTCCGACGCAGGCCATATTGTGTTGTTCTTCTTGATGAGATAGAGAAAGCACATCCCGATGTGTTTAATTTATTGTTGCAGGTGCTTGAAGAAGGACGATTGACTGATAGCTTTGGAAGAAGTGTCAGTTTTCAGAACGGTATACTGATACTGACTTCAAACATTGGAACACAGCATTTAAGAAATCGCTCGACAATAGGTTTTCAGGATCAGGTTGATGTACTTCCATATGAAACTGTGAAAGAAAGAATACTTGAAGAAGTTAAGAAAACTTTCAGACCAGAGTTTCTCAACAGACTTGATGAAATCATAGTTTTTCATCCACTGGAACAGAAACACCTTTTAAAAATTGTTGACCTTGAAGTGGAAAAGGTTGCCCAGAGATTGAAAGAGCAGAACCTTTCAATTACCCTAACAGATGAAGCAAGGGAATTTTTGAAGAATATTGGTACTGATCCACAATTTGGGGCAAGACCGTTAAGAAGGGCTATTTCCAGATATCTTGAAGATCCACTTTCAGAAGAAATCCTGAAGGAAAACTTCCCCCATAATGCTCATATTCTGGTGAAGACGTCTGGAAGTAGATTAATTTTCACTGTCACCGAAGGAGAAGAACATGTTGCAACAGCGTCTGATAACAACCCTGGTTCTCCTGATTAGTCTGTCTTTCTCAAATTTTACATGTGCAAGTACCTCCACTGTGGCCAGTATAATCATAAGGGGAAATAAAACCGTTTCAGCAACCAAAATAGGGTTGATGTTAAGGACAAAGGAAGGAGGAGTATTTGATGAGCAACTATGGAAGAGGGATATTCAGGGGTTGGTTTCAACCGGTTTGTTTTCTTCCGTAAAATATGAGATAAAAGAAACAGAAAAGGGGATTGAACTTACGCTTATTGTCGAAGAATATCCACAAATAGAAAGCATAAAATTTACAGGTGTGAGGTCTTTTAAGAAAAAGGAACTTGAAAAAATTGTTGGTATCAAAAAGGGTGATTATTGCAGTGATGTTCTCATTAACAATGCAATTGCAAAACTTAGACAGACCTATGAAGAAAAGGGGATTTATTTTACAGATATAACTGCTTCTACCACAGTGTCTACCGAAAACAGGGTGGTTTTAACATTCAATATAGAAGAAGGAGAGAAAAGACTTTATGTTGAAAAGATATTGTTTTCTGGAAACAAAGCATATGGTTCTGATGTGCTTCGCAGGAAGATGAAAATTAAACAGAGAAGAATACCATTTATAAGAGGAAATTTCAGACCTGATATTCT
>JAOAAW010000043.1 GCA_026418655.1 bacterium
ATGCAATACTATCGTTATAGATAGGGAGAAGAGATGCGCGATGATTGAAAAGAGTGCATGCAGGGTTGGTGTAAGATGGTCAAAAGATGGCTTTGGTTTTGTAACAGCAATGACTGCAGAGCATCCAGAAATGAATGCATATCTTAATGACAGGCGTCAGGCATCATTGAAAGCAAGAAATTTACAAGCTGGTTGTACTGACGACGTGTATTGGAAAAAACAGGACCAGAGACGTCAGCTGATGAATGAACTACTGGACCAGGCAAGAAAAAACCCAACCCTTGAAACAATGAGAAAGTTTATTCAATTTCGAGACCCTGTGAGGGGGAATGTATGTGGAAACGGTGAAATTTATGTTCCTGGTGGGCCACCTTCTGAATATACCGTAAGGACCATTATATGGATACTCAAAGAGGGTAGGGCACTCTGGTGGGCAAAACAGGGTGAAAAACCTTCCTTTGAAAATCCAATGCCAGAAGTCAGATTTGAAAATGTTCTTTTATGGGAGTAATGATGTTTATTACGGGCCAGATTTTAATTATACTGCTTGTACTGATTCTGCCACTTACAGTTCGCAAAGTGGAAGAAAATCTTGAGGTTTTTCTTTTTATCATGGGTATCATTTCTGCTTCGCTTTCCCATTTTTCAGGACCAGAACATGTCTGGTCACTGCATCTTGTTAAAGAAGCTCTTGCAGAGCCAGTTAAAATAACGCTTGCAGTACTTTGTGCTGGATTCATTTTTAATAAATTCAGAGACAGGATAATAGCAGGAATTTCAAGAAGTGAAAAAAAAATTGGCCCGCACTTTTTTGCATTTTTTTTCATTGTCTTCCTTGGGCTTGTTTCAAGTGTTATTACTGCTATTATTGCGGCACTTGTACTTGTTGAGATAATAAATGCACTTCAGCTTGATAGAAAATTTGAAACAAGATTGACAGTCATTGCCTGTTTTGCTATAGGAATAGGAGCAGCCCTGACGCCGATCGGTGAACCTCTTTCCACAATTACCACAGCAAAACTTAAAGGATTTCCATATCACGCAGGATTTCTGTTTTTGTTTAAACATCTCTGGTTTTTGATCATTCCTGGGATTATAGCACTCGGTATTATTGGTGTCTTTTTAAGAGCAAACAATTCCTGCAATACAATTTCAAAAAAGCAACATTTAAGACAGGAAACATCAGTAGATATCTTGTGTAGGGCAGGCAAGGTATATCTATTCGTAATGGCTCTGATATTTCTTGGAGCAGGTTTCAGACCTGTCATTGATAAATATATTGCTCCATTGGGACATACATCCCTATACTGGATAAATACTGTTTCTGCTGTTCTTGATAATGCAACTCTCGCCTCGGCTGAGATAAGCCCGAAGATGCGGATTGAACAGATTCAATTTGCTCTTATGGGATTATTGATTTCGGGTGGAATGCTTATCCCTGGCAACATCCCGAATATCATTGCGGCAAGCAAGCTGGATATAAGAAGCAAGGAATGGGCAACATTTGGTGTGCCTGTTGGATTTATCTTCCTGATTGTTTATTTTGTTCTGATGTATATCTTCATCCTTTCCTGAGACATTCATTTCCTCACAAATCCAATATTATAAATTATACATATACAACTTTTTGTTTTATTAAGCCGTAATTTTTCTATCACTATTTTATTGCATCTTCAGGAACGAGAATTTCAGCAGGATGTCTCGCAAAAAACGGGGGAATATCATACAGTTCAACTGTATTTCTTAAACTTGTAATTCCAATGCTCCATATCTGATTGTCAGAGCCTTCAGGAACAACGATTGAAATCTGGTCACCTGCCATAATTTTATCACTGGAATAAATGAGTTTTCCTGTTGAATCTTTTATTTCAACTTTTGTGTTTGTCTGACAGCTTGGAAAACCAATAACAAAACTTTTTGTTCCTTTTGGAACAAAAAAATACACTGGTTCTTTTTGGGGCCTCCACTGTCTGAATGGTTCTCTTTTAGGTGTTCCAGGGATATCCGGTCTGCCTGCCCATACTGATAATGGTCTTGTATCAAATGTTATGAGTGCTGATTTCCAGAAGGTAGTGCCAGGATCAAGAATATATATTCCATCTTCAGGTATTTTTATCTCTATCATTGCTTCCTGATTTTTTTCTGCCTTTACATCTCCCTCTGCTACTGTTTTCTCATCCACTGTCGTTAGTTTCCAGTGGCAATCTATGGTATGATTCGGGTATGGTTTATAGGTCAGATTTAATTGTTCTCCTTTTTTGCCGGCAAAATAATACAAGCCTGATTCAAGATATAATAGACTGGCAGTAACATTACTTATTTTTTCTACAATACTAGGTCTTTTCTCTGAAAGTGGAACAAGTTTTCCTGTATATTGTTTATCTGTGATTTCCACTGCCTGTAAATCGGCGAATTTCTTTATATCCTCTTGCAACAGACCGCGAATTTCATCTGATTCAGGTATATCCTGTCGTTCTTTCTTCCATTTTTCCACTTCCTGTTTATCCAGGTCTTCTATTTTCATCAGCGCACCAAATATACGTTCTCCAAATGTCTTTTGTGTAAATAACATCGGATATACATGAATCAGTCCTGTATCCATTATGCGGCGGGAGAATATTATCCATTCCTTTGCTGTTTCTATTATTTTTTCTTTTCCAGGGTTCAATCTTGTTGCTTTTTCATAATCCATTTTCAATACCAACCAGTGTAAATACATTGCGAGCCGGTCCAATCTTGTCTGGACCTGCGGGTCTTTCTCAAGTTTATACGCCTGATCTAAATCCTGAAGCGCCAATTTCAATGTTCTTGGTGTGTGCCTTTCTGCTTTAGCCCATCTATCATATATTCGCCTGACAGGTATTTTCGCTTTCTTAAAACAGTTTTCAAAAAAATCTTCCACGAGAATATTAATGTCTAAATCAGAATTCCACATAAGTTTCGCAGCAAGCCAGTACCCCGGTCCATTGGGTCCCCAGTTGCAGCAGCTTTCTGCTGTATAACTGGTCAAACCCAAACTTTTCATTTCTTTGATAACCTGGCCAAGCTTATAAAATCTTCCTGCTTTTGCTGCTCCGGGCACATCCCAATCCCATAGATACACACTGAAATAATCATAGACCCCTACACTTGCTCCCAATTTTCTGAATGCTTCTACCTGCTGCTGCAGAGTGAGTTTTGTTCCACTTCTAAATCCTGTAGTTACTTCAACATGGATATTTGGCTCGAGATTAAAAGATGGTGGATTGCTGTGAAGATGATATGCAAGCAAACCCACATATTTTCCTGGATAAGTTTTTTGAACTTCTTTTGCAACAAGATTGGCTAAATAAAATACCTGGTCGCTTACACTACCAAGTTTTTTGCAATTTTCACACTCACAAAAACCACCTCCATCATTTGGCTCAACAGACGCCATCAACCTGTCAGGATATTTTTTGAATACATTCAATACTCCTTCAATCACTCTTCTTTGAACCTCTGGATTGCTTATGCATATCTGGGTGGGTTTTCTTTCACCGCCAACAAGTGAAAATAGTTCAGGGTTTTTTTCAAATTCTTTTGGAGAAATATAATTTGCATAGGAATGTCCCGCATAAACCCTGAACCATCCAAGGTGTTTGTTGTATTTAAGCCAGTTTTCGTAATCAAGTTTCAATTTTGGTGTCCTTGGGCCATATTCATACCAGATATTTCTCCAGGCAAAAGACGGCTTTTCCCTGATATCAAGGGATAATTTGATTTCTTTTTTCTGAGGTATAACGTGCCAGACAGGATCCGGGAAATACCACCTGCAACCGATATTTTCAAGTAAAGTGTAGATACCATGCTGCAAGGCAAGTTCACTGTTGCCTATGATCCATAGATTATCCCGTTCACTTTTGATGATAAAACCTTCAGGACCGAGTAAATCAATTTTTTCTCCTCCGGCTTTTTCTGGAAAATCTTCCTTTGTCCCAATGATTATCGCTCCTCTAACATTCTTTTCATTTTCAATGCCATACACCTTAAACTCTGTACCTGTTATCTGTTTGAGAATATTTGTAAGTTCATCCGCATATTTACCTGTCTTTTCCTGTGACCGGCTTTTCACTGCTATTGAGCATGGCCTATCCTTTTCAATGACAACAAATTCTGCTGCCTTACACAGAAAACAAGAAATCAGCATGATAAAAATACCCGCTGAAAATCTCTTTATCATCGTTCCCCCTTGAGATATTTTTTGAAAAAGTTCAAAACTTTTTTCTGATATTCTGATGTACCTGTCATTGCTGTATGAGAACCGTATGTTGTATAAAGCTCTTTTGGTTCCGGTGCTTTTTCAAACAATCTCTGTGCATGCTGGAATGGAACAAATTCATCTTCCTGAGAATGGATGATTAAAATTGGACATCTAATACCGCTGATTCTTTTTTCAGGACTATTTTGAGAAAAATCTGATTTCAAAACCCATCTTCCGAGAACCTTTGAAAGTGAGGCAAATACATGTTTAAGAGGACCAAAATTTTTATAATAGTGTGTTATCATCTCAGGAAAATTTGCAAATGCTGAATCTGTTACAAGTGCCTTTATTTCACTGTTCCCATCAGCAGCAATAATACCAACAGCACCTCCAAGAGAGTATCCCCATACACCGATATCAGCATTCTTTGTTTTTTCATTCAATCTCAGCCACTTTATGGCTGCCTTGACATCAAGATTTTCCTTTAAACCAAAATGCGTTATTCCACCAGAGCTTTCTCCATGTGCCCTGAAATCAAAAAGCAAAAGGGAAAATTCAGGATACAAAAATTCAATAAATGGAAGTATATCGGATTTGTTCGCAGGGTATCCATGAAGGCATATTATTACATCATGTGATTTTTTTGAAGGAATGAACCAGCCAGAAAGTTTTTTCCCATCCTCTGTAAAAAACTCAATCTTCTGATAAGGAAGTCCAAGATCTGAAGGAGTGATGGAAATGGGCATCCTTTCCGGACGCAAAGCCCTGTATCCTATTATGATTGTCACCACAATAATAATGATTGCAGCATCTATCAAAATTCTCCATATCATTCTTCTTTTTGCTCTCACAGTTTCAAAAGTCTTATTGCATTATCCCTTGCAATTTTTTCAAATACCTTTTTGCTTATTTTCCCTTCTTCTCTTAATTTAATCAAAAACCCTGCAAGGGGAAGCGGCTGCTGTGCGTAGCAGATATCTGTTCCGAAACAGAGTTTGTCCTGAAATTCGTTTAAAAACTTTACTGCGTATTCAGGATCCCTTGCTAGTGCATTATAACCACTGCGAGCCGAAAGGTCACCCCACAGATTGGGATATCTTCTCATCAATTTTGGGACAACTCCTTCTTCTTTTACAGGATATTCAGGATATGTTGCTCTGTCTGCCGGTGTTTCAAGGATTCCTATTTCAGACCAGAATGCAACACCATGACCAAAAATTATAAGGTCTGGAAATTTTTTCAGTGTATTTTCTAATTGTGGCAATCCGATATCATCATAGATACCATACCCAATCCCTAATCTTGAAGAAAGATCAATAATCACTGGTAGTCCTGCCTTTTCAGCATGTTTAAAAAAATTCTGACATTTAGGGTCTGAAAAGGCAAGATTTGGCATAAACTCGCCTATGCCCTTACATCCTCTTTTCTTGTAGTGTTCAAACCATATTGAAAAATCTGCCTCTGGACTGTTGCCAAGTCCGCGCGGGTCAAGGTTACAAAATGGAAATAATCTGCCGCCAGATTTTTCACATATTTCAATCACATCTTCATTGGATTGCGGCAGGTATTCCTCAGGACCTATCAGTGGAAGATAAGCACCTTTTTCAATGCCAATTTCATCAAATCGCTTTATCACTTCTTCTGGTGTTGCAAATCTTGTTCTGCCGTCTGCGAGAGGACATTCTTTTCTGTAGGCATGGGCATGAATGTCAATGAACATTTCTGCTCCTTTTATGGGCTAACCTTGCACTCCCACAAAAATCCGCTTCTTTCAAGGTTATCGGTTTCTGCCGCATAAATGGTTCTATTTTCTGTAATCGTAATGTGATGAACTATTACGCATGCATCATTTATTTCAGGGTCATATACCCTTCCAAAATTGATAAATTTTTCTTTTTCCCTGTCATAGGCAAAAATATAGGTATTGTAGTTTTCTCCACCACCACCATAGATAAGTCCATCCTTGCCGATGCAGAGTCCTGCAAGACGTGTTCCAGGATATGGCTTACCGAGATATTTTACTTCAACATTTTTTGGGTCAAGTCGCATTAAAGCGCCTGAAACTGTACCGATGTAAATATATCCATCATCACCATTAAGCATTCCATCAATGGAACCTGTATCGCTGGTATAGACCTTTGGCAGGGATTTCCTCAAAAATTCAATCCTGTTTGTTTCTGGATTGTATTTTAGAAGATTTGCATTTGAAGAACCAGCAATAGACCACTGTCCCCATAGATTTCCATTGTCATCAACCGCAGGAATATGCGGATAACTGCCTACCCATTCAAAATTGATTGCCCTGTTCGTGTTTATATCATATCTGAAAAATTTATGACAGGGCCAGGTGAATCCATATATAATTTTTCTCTTTTTATCCATTGCGATGGTCTGAATATAATCATGGGGGCAGGGAATGCACAGAATTTTTATTTCATTTGTGCGTGGATTTAAAGAAAAGACCTTTCCACCAGGTGCATCAAGATACTCAAAGGGTTCAACAAGGCCAGCAGTCGCACCATAAATTGTACCGTCATCATCAACAATTAAAGACCTGTGAATTTTGATGTCATATTTTTCACCATATTTTTCAAAATGAAGGGACTCAAACTTTTTGGTTTCAGGATCAAATGTCCACAAAATATCATTATCAGCAGCAGTAATTCCACAATAGACAAGGCCTGTCTGCGGATGGTATTCAACCGTTGTAAATGAAATCAGGTTGTGATAATAATCATCATTTCTACCCATTGATTCCGCATAACTTAAAGCAGCTGGTTGTGTTCCCTGTGCACTTGCCAAACCCATTTCTTTCTGCCAGTTAATTATTGGTCTTGAAATGTTTTTCAAAACATATGCCTTTACCTTGCATCCAGCCATATTCTCCCCCTCGTTAAAAAACTAAAATGGTTTTCTTCCCTGGTTCTATTTTTAAGCATTGTCCTTTATTTCTGAAATGAATTGTTTTGATTATAGCAGAATCCCCGGGGTTATACAAAGATAACTGGATCCTGTTTTTCTTTATCCGGCATGATGCGTAGATATTATCTTCCAGCAAAATGTTCTTAAATGAAATTTTCTCACTGATTATGTTATCCTTGAAACCCGGGAAAAGGTAAATATGCTGATTTTCAGAAGATATGAGCATTTCTGTAATAGCCCACAAGAAAGTGCCATGCGCGGAAACATACCAGTTTCTTGAAATAAGTCCGTGTATCCAGATATACTCTGCAAACCCGCCAAAAGAGTTTGTTGCTTTTATTCCATTTTCCAGAAAATCTTGGGCAAGACAATGCCTGTTTCTTGCAAGAAATATCGCAGCAATAAATTCAGACCATGGAAAAATCCTGCAACGCATTCTGGAAGAATGTCCCCAGCCAAGGCCAGCCTCTTCTTTTACGTCGCCAACAAATCTTCTGAATGTTTTCAGTTTGTTAACACCCTTGATATTTTCAAGAATAATCAGGGCGAGAATAGAACCAACATTCAGATCTCCGAAATCTTTATGCGAGAACAATATCCCATCTTTCACATTCATTTCAAGAGATTTCATTAAACCGTCTCTCACCGTCCTATAAAAGTTTATGTTGATATTCTTTCCAAGAATATCTGATGCGCTGAAAATGTTGTCAATGCCTTTGATAATCAAAGAAGTTGTCCATGTATCAGATGTTCTTTCATAACTTGATTCATCAAGAGATTCACACGATTTTACCCTGAGTCCCGATGAGTATCTTTCAATCCAATAAGAAATAAGAAAATCTATGGTTTCCTTCATTACCGGAAAAACATTCTGGAGTATTTTTTTATCTTTTGTGTATTCATAGTATTTCCAGCATGAAAGTGCAATGTCACCATTAAAATGAATCTGGTTAACCTTGAGTGCTTCGGGGTCGTAACCATAAAAATCTGTTGACCATCCATAATATGCACCATCTGCGCCAAGTTTTCTTGCGTTTTCTCTTGCTTTTTCAAGACCCAACAACCAGAATTCTGCGATTTTTCTTGCCTGGTCAATATGATTTGTCCGTAGGAGCCCTATCTGGTCAAACAGGACATCCCAGTAAACAAGGCATCCATGGTTGTTAGGAAAAAGGGCAGAAGGGATGATTGCTCCTGTCTTTCTGAATTGAACTGCATGCAAAAGATAGATGCTTAATTTATAAAGATAGTCAATATCTTTTGAAATTCCTATCTCAGATGATTTTGTAATTTTTACCCACGTTTCCTTATGAAGTCCATAGATTTTTTGAAATGTCTGTTTCTTGAAGTTCCTGATTGTTTCAAAAGCAATTTTCTCGTAGGAGGGACAATCGCTACTGTCAATAAGACATGCAAGGCAATATATTTTTTCACCCCTTTTTATTTCTTTCACCTGAATAAACGCATTGCTTGCAAGATAAGGGAAAAATGGTGCATTTTTATCAACCTTTTTATCATAAAGTTTAATAACTGCGTTAACAGGAGCAATAACATCAAGTAGACCGGTTCCCTTAAAAGAATATTTCCCTGAATGAGAATAATCTGCTTTGATCATTTTATTTTTTATTGAATATTCAACAGGATTAGATATAGAATGGACAAGTTTTCCTGTGTAAGTGATGCGGTTATCATCAAGGGCAAAGCATATGGACCCTCCTTCAGGAAATTTTTGAAAACAAAATTCAAGGACAAGAAGATGATTGTTTGTTAGAAAGGACCTTACTGTGAAAAAAAACGGCTGTCCTGAAATTTTGCTTGTTAGAATACCTGTTTCAGGATTGAAAAACTGTGTTGAATCATCTATTTCAACTGGACCCCATGGAGATATGAGATAATACTTAACCCTCAAGAGTGGAAGAGGGTCAGCTTTTTGAGCAGCTTTCCTGTCAAGTTTATACCAGTAAGCAAAATTTCCATTGATCTGGTCTTTAAAACTCATTGCACCTGACCAATCAATATAAAGAAGATCCACTCCATTTCCAAGGATACAGTAGCAATATTCCCTTTCAGAGAAATACCCAGGGACCTTGAGGTTAATCATTTTATACATTAAATGACAAAATCAAGGTCAGCGATTTTATCAACCCTTTCTTCAATGTATTTCTGTACAGGTACATGATCAGGATGTATCATGTAGTTTCTGAAACTATCAGTGCTATCAAAAACAGCGTGAAACATCACATCATAACTGTGTGGTCCTTCAATTTGATTGATGAAAACTTCAGACATTTTGATCAGAGGTATTTTGTCCTGCAATGATTTCAATTTTTCCACAACCTTCGGCAGATCTTTTCTATACTCACTTTTTAATTTAAACATTACATAATGTTGATGCATATTCCCTCCCATTTAATCAAATTCAGGCATTGGAAATATCTCCCCTGATTTAATGATTTTCTTTGGTATGTCAGTTCTTTCCAATCTGAGACATATGCCCCATGCCCTGCACTTATTAGATCCAAGAGCAATAACAAGATTGTGTTCGCCAGTCTGTGTATCAAATTTTATGATTGCTTTATCTTCCCATGCAGGATTTGTTCCTCTGGGATCATGAAAAATCTCTTTTCCATCAATCCAGAGTTTCACTGGTCCGTCATAGCCAAGACATATAGCAAGTTTCATTGGTTCTTTAATCTTTATCTTTCTGGAAAACCAAATAATGAAATCTTTCCCTTTCAAGTCAGTGAATTTTTCATGCAAATCACAGAATCTTGTCTCAAACTTTGTCCTATTCCAGTTAATTCCATGTGAATGTGCAATATTGAGGCCATTGAGTTTGGCGTCAACTCCCTGCGGAATTTCAAATGGAAACATTATATCCCATTCTGTAATCATAGGAGTTAATGCACGATATTGTCCCAGTCGTACTGGTCCAAAGACAGGAATCAATCTTCCATCAGTGTCCTTAATATTGCAATAGGGGTCCAGGCCATAGCCGTGATAAAGAAATTTTCCCTCGATTCCTGAAGGTGATAGATTTGTTCTCAGAATAACAGTATCCTTTGCAATTTTGATATCATAGATAAAAGAACCTGGTTCAGGATCACCAATACTGAAACCAGATGGTCTTGTTCCTTCAGGAACAACAAAAGATTTTGCCACATTTTTGAATTTAAGGATTATATCAACATAATTGTTTGGTGGTACCACTTTTATCCGAATACTTCTTTCATCCAGCTCTATGGGCGCAAGCCCTGCCTTTTTCCCTTGCATTAAGACATTCATTGCATATGCAAGATTTTTCCCCAGAATACTATGATCCCTGCCACTGATATGAATGGTATCATCAAGGGAAAGATGTACAGAGGGTACAAGAGAGAATTTTTTTATTTTTCTTAAGAGCCTGTATTGCTGATCTTGAATTGAATTCCAGTACTCCCTTCGGAAACCCGTATTTATAAATCTGCCAATCTGGACAGCGACAAATGGCAGCATGGGTATTTTTATGTCTTTCCTGAATGACCTGACAAGTTTTTTCATCCTTTCTGAATAATGATTGCAGGCATCCTGGGTTGAATCTGATTCTCCCTGATACCATATTATCCCTGCAATTTTTCCACCATTTTTTCTTATCCTTCTGAGTGTTGCACCATAAAGGGATTTTCCTCCGAGATGTTTCAGTGAAGGATCCCATTGAGCCATACTTGTTCCACCATGCGCACAGGCAATGATTCCCTGTGGAATTCCTGTCAGATGGTACATTTCCTTCGCAAAAGCCACAGCAGGACCTGTGCCAACCAATGGTCTAGCGATTTCACCTCTAACAACGCCTAAGTCAACATGGACATCATCAACACATTCCCACAGGTTATGTATCGGATCTTTTGCAATACCCCATCTATCATTCATAAAAAACGCTCTTACCATTGGATGAGGTTTTGCAGCATCCTTCAAAAGACCACAGCCCTGCATATTTGATTGTCCTGCTGCCACCCACACATAGCCCGCAAGTAGATTTCTGACAATCTTTTTTTCTGATATTTCCCCGCTTTTTCCCTGAATGGAAATCTCAATTGAATACGGTCCCCCTGCTTTCAATCCTTTAATTTTCCCCTTGAAAGTACCTTTTTTTGCTTCACCCACGACAACATTTTTGAACCCTTTGATGGGTATGTTCTTACCGTCTTTTACAGTTAACAAAACTTTGCCAGTGGCAGAGCATTTCCCAGAAAAATCAGAATCAGTAACTCCTTTACTATTAATTTGAAGAACCATATTATCAAACAGACCCATCTCTATTTCCATTTCAAAAGTTCCTTCATTGTTCTATTTTCTTAGCAGAACCACATCAACATCTTTAAGTGGAATTTCACACCAGAGAACGTCCTTATCCTGGGTAAAAGGGATTTTACCAGCAGAAACACTCTCAACCTCTCTTATTTTTTCTGGGCACAAAATACCAATCTTAATTTTTTCATGTTCTGAACCTGACCAGTTTAGCACTGTGACGGCAATGCCTTTTTCACTGACAAGTGGAATTGCTTCAACCATGGGCTGGCTAACATCTACAAATTTTTTAATACCTGCCTTCTCAACAGGCAATAAAATTGTATTTCTTATGTCACCTGAAAATCCACAGGGAAGTCCGTTATATCCAGTTTTTCTTGTTTCTATTTGTGAGAGAAAATAAGAGCAACCCGGGTAAAATGCGTAGTGTAATATACCACCTTTACCAATAGGTGAAAAAATTGCTGCTGGACTTCCATCAGAAAATGTCGCTAAAATCTGAGAATTTCTTCTGTAAGAGAGAATCTTTCCTTTTGCCCAAGCGGTTTTGAAAGAAGATTGTGGAGTTTTTATTTCATCAATTCCTGCGTCTTTCCATTTATTCCAGGAAATTACAATTCTTGGATGGGCATTTTCCTCAATCTTCATCCCTGCCCATGAATAAAGACTATTGGTTGGCTCGTCGTATCTATCTGCTGTTATTGCTCCATATGTTGTGACAAGAATTCCACCAGAATCAATCCATCTCTGTAACGATTTTATGCATTCTTCTGGAAGATTTGGTGCAGTGACATACAAAACCTTATAATTTGACATCATCTTTAAATCCAGAAGATCTGTTTCATCAACAAAATCCGCAGGGATATTGGCGTGCATCAATGCAAGGTAAATGTCATAAACTTCAGCCATGTAGGTGGTTGTGGCATTATTTTGATTGACATTTGTAGCATCCACTATGCCTGATGCCTTTTCCATTTCCTTCTGATCCCACACAAGGCTACTCTGCGGAGTTAGAATTGCAACCTGTGGGGTCATGGGTTTTCCAGGATACATCAATTCTTCTGCCTTTGCAGCCATTGTGGCAGCTCTCATAGTGCCTTTTATTACTGTGGGATTTTCTGACCAGCAGTTTCCAGGAAAATTGTACTCAGGCCCAAAGACATAAAACTTGATAATTTTCCCGCCGTGCCCAAAGATTGTCATTATTTTTTGAGTAACACCATTTCCTGCTGTGGCACCTATCACATATCCTCCAAATATTACATTACTTTTCCTTGCAGCACTTCTCATCTTACTGCAATAAAATGACCACTGATAGGCAAGACTGTCTCCAAACCAGTCTTCTGTCCATATGCATGTTGAACCCCTTGCTCTTCCAAATTCAAGCCAGTCATGTCCTCCCATTGCTGCATCTGGGCTATTCTTGTCAGGATTGTTTCCGAACGGACCGGGAAAATAAAATCTGCCTGCAAAGAAATTCCAGTTTACTGTAATGGGAAGACCTGGGTAAAATGCTTCTTCAAGTGCCTTTGTACTTCTTGCAAAAAGCCCGTGTGAAACATCAGCAAAAAATCTGCATGTCCAGTAATAAAGCCTTTTTGATGGCAAATCTTTAGCCCCACTTCTTCCGAGTGGTTTGATTGTATCCCAGTTCCAGCCAGATCCACCCAAATCCTGTGGCTTGAGTCCTTTTGATTTAAGATAACTATGAAACCTTGCAAGATTTTTTGGATTTTCATTTACAGGCTTGAAGACAGATGGAAAATACCAGCCAGGTTCATCAGAAAGCCCAAACAATGCCATATCTTTGACATCATAGCCAGCATCTGTGTATTTTTTAGCAATGTCCTGTGCCCATTTTTTCAACGCTGTATCTGATGTTTCTTTTTCATCAAAGTCAAACGCGTAACCGGGAGGATTATAAACAGCCCAAGTAATTTTATTTATTCCTGTTTTCAACATCAATTCTCTCAAATACTTATCAGGTGGCATCAGTAAAACATTGAATCCTATCCTTGCTAAATTATCCAGGCCCTGTTTCCATTCATAAAAATCACTGCTACCGCCAATAAATCTATCTGCTATGATAAGTTTTTCGGGCCTTTTAATTTCACCTATCACAGAGGCTGCTTCATCAATCTGTTTCCAGTATTTCTGGTTGTGCTGAGCCATTGTACCCATTCTTGTTTCCTGACCTTCCTGCCACTGTAAAAAACCAACACTCATGGGACCGGAGGCATATGAAAGTGCCTGAGATGAATATTGTTTTCCATCAATGTCGAATTCAATAAATACCTTTGTATCCGCAACACAGGGATTAACATTGAAATACATCACAAGGGGTAATTTCCCAAGATATAGATTCGGATAAAGTTTCTTAATGGCCTCAATCGCTTCTTTACTTACCTTTGTCCAGTCACTCCAGGTATTTTTCTCAACAGATAAATTTATTTTTGTACCTCCAAGGGATATTTGAAATTTTTGAGTTTGTGCAGCACTTTCAGGTGGCTCAACCTTTATCCTGAAAGAAAATTCCTTTCCATAGGAAAATGCAGAATTTGCAATGAGAAACATGCTGACACACAACAAAAAAATAATTTTGCGTTTCATCGCTCACTCCTTTTTTATTTTTGTTATTATCAGTTCTGCTGCCTTTTCTCCTGATAAAAACATTCCACCAAAAATTGCACCCATTCTTGGAGAACCAGAAACTGCATTTGCTGCCATACCGCAGACAAAAAGTCCTGGATAGACCTCTTTTGTATTTTCCAGTATTTCTGATTCTGCTTTTTCTGCCCACATGGATTTTTCACCAGACACATTTCCTTCTGGTGTATGAAGCTTTTTACCCATCTTTTTTTCAACTATCCTGCATATTTCAGCGTCGTGTCCGGTTGCATCAACCACAAACTTTGCTTTCACTGAAAGCGGGTCAACATGAAGCTTTGACCACACCACTGCGCTCCAGTTTATTACAATTCCACATATCTTATCTTCTCGTATCACAATATCTTCCGCACTCATCAGATTAAAAATTTTTGCTCCTGCTTTCATTGTTTTATAACACAGGGCAGAAATTGTTTCTATGGAGCTTGCAACAAAAAGTTCATGGTTATATCTATGGGTTGTTATTCCAAGTTCATCAAATATCCTCAGTACTTCCTTCTGTATGACAATGCTGTTAAACATCATTCCACCGCCAGGCATGCCGCCACCTGCCCTGAGATGTCTTTCAAATATAGCAACTTTATAGCCTGACTGTGCAAGTCTGTATCCACACATCAGACCAGATGGACCAGCACCAACAACAGCAACATCAACTTCTAAACTATCAAGAAAATTTTTTGTGAAATCTTCTATTATGGCTTTTGAAATATCAATTTCATCCATTTTTCCCCTTCGTTATTTTGAATCTTTATTGACAACTTCTTCTGGAAGCATCAATTCCCATGTGTTTCTAGCAAAACAGCTCGGTACAGTCATTAGTACACAAACTCCGGTTCCCTGCTGTATTCTCCATATCTTACCATCTTCACCCTGTTCCACTGGTACACTAAAATATGCCTGGGTACCTGGGAAAGAATACACCTTTTTTCCTGAGGCATTTATAACTGTTCCCTGACCAGTGGAATAACCTCCAACAACCTTTGTGCCTTTAGGAACATAAAACACAAAATTCCATCTGCCTGTCAAATGTGGTTGATTATCAAGAGCCGTAAAAATTGTCAGAGGTATCTTATCAATAAACTCTATTTTTGTACCTGCCATCCTGTCTGATACTTCTATCCAGTGAAGTCCCTGATATTTTGTTTTCAGGGCAACCTGGTGTTCCTGTTTATCTGGTGGAACATTTGCTTTGTCAACAAAGGTTGAAAATTCCTGCTCAGCCGGATAGAGTAAGATATCAACATTACCCCTGTCACCATAAATAAGGCCGCCTGTAATTTTAAGTTTTATTTCTGCCGGAGCTTTCTCAACCCAGATATAATAGAGGTTTCTTCCTCTTGTCTGGAACACAGGTGTGTCCTCTGGAATTTGTTGTGAAAGATTGAGTTTTGTTGCTGGAACAAATCTCATACTGAAGGAAACCGGCTTGAAATCAATAAGTTTGTTGTTTGCAATACCATCTTCAATGATTTGTTTGATTTCTTCTTCTGTGAATGGCTGGCTGTTTTTCCATGGATTTTTTCCTTCTGGTACATTCCATTTTGCTTCATCCGGGACCTTTACACTTTTGTCCCTGGCTGGCAGGTCTCTGTAAAGGGCAAGAGTATGAATCATACATGTGTCCTTTATTCGATATGCAAATTTTATGACATCTTCAAATGCCTGCTGTCTTGTTTCTCCACTTGTTGACGAATATTTTTTGAATAATTCAACATACCTGGTGTAGAGTACAAGGTCATTTATTCTTGCCTGAATGGATGGGTCTGCTGTTTTCTTTTTTGCCTCAGCGAGGGTTTTATACATTCTGCCTATCAGGTCCTCTGTAAGAAGCGGTTTGTTATCCTTATCTATAAGGTTATAAAATTCTTCCATTTTATCCTTCGCAGGTCCAAACATTTTTTCAAGAAAATCCTTTTTCAATTCATCAACCTTTTTTGCTTCATCGGTGTCCCACAAAACTCTTGCTGCAATGTAGTAACCCAGACCACTTGGTCCCCAGTTATCACTGGATTCTGCTGAAAGGAATCGTGCTCCTTTTTTATGAAAATCAGCAATACTGTTTGCAAGTGTTTTTACACCTGATGCTTTTGGTGAACCCGGCAAATCTCTATCCCACACATTTACACCATAGTACTCACGAATGCCAATCGTTGCTCCTTTTTTTGCCCATCCCTCTATTAGTTGGTCTACTGTATAGCCACCCCTGATAAATGCAGTTGCAACACTGATGATAACATTAGGGTGTACCCTGATATTGGGCGGTGGTGAATGAAGATTGTAAGCATACATTCCCACATATTTATTCCCAAATTTTTTAGAAACTGCTTCAGCCACTTCATTTGCAAGAGTCAGTGCTCTGTCTGAGATGCTTCCCATCTTTGCACAATTCTCGCACTCACACCATCCACCTCCATCACTTGGTTCCATTGATATTGAATCTGCATCAGGATTTTGTTCAAAGTATTTTATTGCATAGTCCACGACAAGTTTCCTCAGATCTGGATTGGATATACAGAACTTTGATGATTTTCTTTCTCCACCAACAAGACCTAAATATTCAGGGTGTTTTTCGAACTCTGCCTTATTTTTCGCTATGATGTGATCATAGGCATGGCCAGTGCTCAATGCAATACTGGATACTGCCCTGTTTTTCTTACACCAATTTTCATATAATGGTTTGTGTTCATTCCATGTTCCATAACCATACCATATTCTTCTTGAATAGTAGTCAGGCACTTCCACTTTGTCTATGTTTATTGAAAGTTCTTCCTGCTTTGGGATATATTCCCATTTTGATGTCTGAAAAAACTGTCTGTACCCGAGTTGATAAAGTAAATCCCATACGCCATCCTCAACAGCAGTATCAGTGGCTCCAATTATGTAAATACCATTCTTATGCGACCTTAAAACATATAATTCCCTTTTTGTCATATCTTTCTGGTCTGGTTTTTCTTTTAATTGAAGGGAAGGGAAATCTTCAAATCTTCCGACAGCTATTCCTTTTTTTCCATCACCAGAAACAATCTTAAACTGACAGTTTGCAATTTTACCGAGATACTCAGCAAGGTCTTTTGCTGCCTGTTTGGTTCTTTCAGTTGGACTTTCTGATATAACAATGTCTGTTAACGCTACTTTACCTTTTGCTATCTGAAATTTTTCTCCTGCATGAAGAAAATTTGCAATTATTACTACCATAACCACCAAAAACAATATCTTTTTCATTTTCACTCCTGGTTATGCTCACATGAGCATGTTTGTATATTTGACTTAATTTTAAGATAGAGTGAATTTTCTTGCAACAATTGTCTGTTTGTCAATAAGACAGCAATCGCCATTGTATAGTTTATAAATTCGTAATTTATACCTGATTCACCTGTTTGCCTTTTCTTCAGGGAGGCGTTATATTATTTATGGAGGTGATGAAGTATGAAGAGATTAGGTTTGTCTGTGGTGATACTGTTAATCTGTGGATTAACAATGGGAGGTGAGAAAAAAATGGAAGAGAATATTAAATGGTTAGGTCATTCAAGTATTTTGATTGAGAAGGACGGGAAAAATATCTATGTTGACCCGTGGAAAATTAAAGGAGGAAAAGCAGATTTAATTCTTATAACTCATTCTCACTACGACCATTGCAGTGTTGATGATATAAACAAGATTGCGGATGAAAAAACCACAGTTATAGCAACTCCTGATAGTCTGGCAAAAGTTAGCAAGGGTATTAAAAAAACAATTTCTCCAGGAGTAGAGATTGATCTTGGCTGGGTGAAAATTACTGGTGTACCTGCCTATAACCTCAATAAACAGTTTCATCCAAAATCAAACAACTGGGTTGGCTACATTATCAGGTTTGCTGATACCTCAATCTATATTGCAGGGGATACTGATTTTATTCCTGAAATGAAAAATATCAAGGCAGACATTGTGATATTGCCTGTTGGTGGAGCCTATACTATGACCGCTGAAGAAGCAGCACAGGCAGTAAATACAATTAAACCAAAGATTTCCATACCGATTCATTTCGGAGATATTGTTGGTTCAAGGACAGATGCTGAAAAATTTGCATCTCTTGTAAAAGGTGCACAGGTTAAAATTCTAACAAACATGAGATGATTGCCTTTTCCTGAAGAGAGAAAATGGAAACAAAAGGAGTGGTTCTCATAAACTTTTTTATACAGTTTATGTCAAAATCTTTGGAAAGGTGATTTTTCACTAAAAACAGGGAGGAGATATGAAGAGGTTGCTGGTTGAGTGTATTGGGTTGGTAGTTCTGTCAGTAATTTTTGCTGGCTGCCAGACACCTATGAGTGGTTCAAGTTATGAAAGAAAGGAAGCAAGAAAATTGCAGACAGTTTACTATGGCACAGTTGTATCAGTAAAAGAAGTTACGATTCAGGGTGAGGCAGGAGCAGCTGGGACTATCACAGGCGCAGCGGCTGGAGCTGCCGTTGGTCACACTGTAGGTAAGGGTTCAGGAAAAACAGCAGCCACAATTATAGGTGGTGTGGCAGGTGCAGTGGCTGGTGGAGCAGTTGAGAAAAAACTAACAACAAAGCCAGGACTTGAGATTACTGTGAAATTGGAAGACGGTAGAACTGTTGCAATAATTCAGGAAAAAACAGCGCAGGACAATTTCAGACCAGGAGATGCGGTTCAGGTTATCTATGGTGCTGATGGTACTGCGAGGGTAAGACCAAAATAATTATCTGTATTTTTGCAGATTTAGCCCTTCCACTTCCATACGGCCTCATACATTGCCATAATATTTTCTGGCGGAACATCCGGCTGGATATTGTGTAACTGGTTAAAGACAAATCCACCGCCTGGAGCAAGAACATTCAAACACTCCTGGACATGTTTTTTTACCTGTGCTGGCGTGGCATAAGGTAATACTTTCTGTGTATCACAGCCACCGCCCCAGAAAGTCAGGTCTTTTCCAAATTCTTTTTTCAACCTGTCAAGTTCCATATTTCGGCATGTGAACTGGACAGGATTAAGAATATCAACACCTATCTCTATCAGGTCTGGAATCAAATCGTAAACAGAACCATCTGTATGCAAAAACAGGTATTTACCTGAAACCTTCTTGATATGCTGGTATATTTTTTTCTGATATGGCTTGACCATCTTTCTATAAAGTTCAGGAGATATCTGTGGTCCGTTCTGGGTACCTAAATCATCGTTCACATTAATAATATCCGTATATGTACCAATGGCTGGATAATATCGGTTAAATCTTTCAATGTAGACATTCACAAGGTTATCCAAAATGCATTCTGCAAGAACAGGATTCAGAACCAAATCAATCATAAACTGTTCAAAACCGCGAAGGAGTTGCCCGGCTGCAAAGACATGTATGGCAAAATTTCCCATCAGGCAATAATCAGTGTTTTCCCGAAGAGCCCTTGCCTGTTTGCCTATTTGTTCAAAACTCATATCACAGAAACCAGGCAGATCAAAGTTGCGAATATAATCTAAATTTTCTTCTATATCTGTTAAAGTTTCTGCTTTTGCTAATGGAGGTTCTCCTGGTTCAAAATAAAAGCCACCAGCAGGCATCTTCGCTACTATCTGATTATTTGAACCATAGACAATCTGAGAACCATCAGGTAGTTTCACAGGATTCCATTTTTCTGGAATCTCACAGTGAGAGCCATCCGGCAAAGTAGATGGCTTCCATTTTTCTGGCTGAAATGGAACAGAAAGAACATCTGCACCAACTGCTTCCAAAACTTCGGTTTCCACCAAAACAACCTGTTGATAAGGGTCTATAATGCGCGTTTTCCCTTTATTTATCCCGAGGTATTGCTTGAGCTTATTGTAAGCAATACCAGTAATCCCGGTGGAATCCATTCCACCCAAATCAATTGGAATCCTATCAAATTGCTGATGTTTTAAGGAAGCAATTATCCTTTCTCTATGTGTCATTTTTTAGCCAGCAAAAGAGTACACACCAGTTTAGGCACATATATATTATTTAATTTTCCCGATATACGCAACCATTGGTTGATACATGGGTAATGGGTCTTCAAATGAATTAAGAACAACCCAGGCAACAGAATCACTTTTTGTAATAAAAAAAGGATGCAAGAGAGAGCCAGCAAGGACAGTGCGGCAAATCTTGCCTTTATTATTGCAAAGTATAGCCCGAACACGGGATTCAGCGCAACGAATAACCTGCAGGTTCCTCATATCCTTTTCCAGTTCAAATTTTATGATGCCACTATTGCCAGTAGTAATGATATTTCCAATAAAAACCCTGTTGGTAATTCCACAGTTACCCCTTTCATTAAAAATACGAACCACTATTTCAAGCATACTCTCTTTCGGAAGGGAAACCTCGTACCTGTCCCACCAGTGTGCGTTGCTACGTCGCAAAATGGTTTGACCGTTGACGAATATTTCAATGTTTCCATCTGTGCCATCAAAGAAAAGAGCAGGATCGCCTTCGGATTTCGGAACCGTAAGATACGTCCGATAAATGACCTCGCCTTTATAATGTATGGGTACAAGTCCTAAAACCTGAAGATTGGAACCAGCCTGAACCTTTTTCCATTTTCCATTTCCTGTTTTTATTTCCCAATTTTTAATCTCCCGGCCTATACAAATTCTTGGAGAAAATTTCTGGGCTGCCAATTCTTCAATTTCTATCGTATTTTTCCCATAGTGCAGGAAAGGCGAAATATCACTATCAATTCCTGGATGTAATGCTATTGGAAAACAATTGTTATTTATACGCAATACAACAGCCATCTGTTCTCCAAATTTCATTGCAACGGGTCTGATTTGTGTTATCCTGAACCATGTTTCTTTGCAATCGCAATTTTTGCCATCGCAAAAAAGCCGCTGCTCTGGATGGAATGCTGATACTTTAAGAGTCTGCCAGTGACATCTGGATTCATCTATTTTGAAAAGACTGTTACTCTTTTGCAGGGATAAAGGTACCAGCTTCCCTGAAAGTAGATTGGAATGTCGGTAGATATACCGAAGGGAAGCACATAGATTCTTTGAACCGAAGAAAATACCCCGATAAAAAGCAGCAGTGCGACCTTTTGATACCTCTGATAGAATATCTTTTATATTCAACCTTGCAGTTCGGAGATAGGTCCTTGCCATACCAATATCTTCGGCTAAATGACAGTCTGAAACCCCAAGAATTGGAATACAGCGATTTTGTTTCAACATCTGCCTTGCATAATTCCTGCCTTTTTCAGGTGCAGAGGATGCAAAATTGAATGCTTCCACACCAAATGCTCTTTTGTCCTTATTCACAAAATACTTTGAAGAAGTGGGATGCGCCTGAATGATTATATTATTTCCTGAAAGCCATTTTTTTAGTATCAAGTCTGGATCGCTATTATTCCTGATGCCTGAATTATGCCCAAGTATAAGAAGATGTGTTTCTTCATTATCCTTTATTTCCTGGCCGGTTAGAACAAGCAAGGCTCCTTGACTGTGCTTCCGGACAATTTGTGCTCCGGATGCTGTATTATGATCTGTAATAGCCACTGCATCCAGACCCGCACGTATAGCCATAGAAAAGACATCCAGTGGTTTTAATTCGCCATCTGAAAGGGTTGTGTGAATATGAAAATCTGCTGCAAGAAGGTATTTTTGGGTGAGAAAGCAAAGGGTACGCTCAAGAAAAACAAGAGTGGAGAAAAAACCTTGATTATCCTTTCCTCCAATCCATATGGCGGATTTTCCGCTGATATTCAAAAGATAGATGAAGCTTGAAGGTGAAATTCTCCAGAAATCTTCATTCAATTTATTTTTGATGCATTCTGGCAATTCATCCAATGTTCCAAGGACAAAAGAAAATTCATTTTCATTATGGGAACTTGTATGACCCTGAATACGATAAACTTTTTTCAGCAGACCTATAACGTCAGATACCTTTCTCCCCTTTTGAAGATTCCATATTGTTCTATTCCCTGGCTTAAAATCTTTTAAGAAATTGCTTGCAGGAAAGAAGAATACATACATTTTTCAATGCAATCGCAAAATAAAGGTTTTTATTTCAAACGCTCCGATATCAAACCTGAATAATTTCTTCTTCAAATTCTGGACATCTTTAAAAGGTCTCTCCAACAGGTCTGTTTCCTGTATCCTGCTGACTGGAAAGTCAGTTTTTATAGTACAGGTTGCCTGTTTTCCGGTTGTCTCATAAATTCTTATGGCAATAGCCCTGCCATTTTCCACTGGTCTTATCATTGACGCTATCACATTATCTGGCTGGATTTCAAGGAAGGATTGTTCCATCAGGAATAATTTCTTCAAATATCCAATCTTAAATGCGAGTAATGGTCTGTTGAACTCTATCCCCAACCTCGGCATATTTAACTTTTGCCAGTTTCCATTATGGGGAACCAAACCATAATTGAAAGTGTATGTTTTTCCTATTTCCTTACCTCCTTCTAAATTTCCGGGAATATCTTCTCTTGGCCAGATACTTCTGGTTATTGCCAGAGACATGACGTTATTCACCACTGATTGGCCAACTATTCCACAATTTAAGATACCAAGGCCAAGGTTCTTACCAGAGTAGTCCAGCCAGTTTTGAACTGGAAATTCTCCTTCAGGTTGTTTTACTGCACCAAAAGGAATTTCCCTTGTGATAACGCCATTTTTAATGTTAGTCGGAAAATGAATACGATATCTGACACATTCTTCGTTGTTCAAAAGAGTGGTTTTCACCTCAATCCAGGGTATTTTATTAAAAATTCTGACCTCTACTGTTCGCTTGCCTGTTCCAAATTTAGCCCTTGATATTATTTGAGCAAAAACCGGACCTGGAATGATGTCTGCTTTGTCCATAGAAGGCATCTGGTGATAATGGGAAAAATCTGCAGTTTCTGGTGTCGGGAAAGGGAATTTCCTGTTAAATGCTACAGTTTCTCCGCCCTCGCATTCTTCATTATACTGCCAGGGGTCTCCTTCATCAATTTCTCTGGTAATTACACCTGCCAGGGGTTTATTCTGGTTCACCAATTCCTTTCTTTGTTTGTTCTTGATACTTGTGAAGACACCCTTTTTAATATCAAAGCAACAGGAGAAAAACTCATTTTCAGCTGAAACCATCTCCACCAGGCCTAATCCATCATAAGTGCCACGGCTCCATACCAGACTTTCACAGGGAATCCTTTGGCCGATAATACGAGAACTCGGAGAAGAAGACTTATTTAAGCAAATCCTGTAGATCCGATAACCTAAACCAGGCATATCTTCAGCGATAAAAGCAATCCTAACCATTTTCAAGCTGCCATCTGCAAACCTTTCAGTACATACTTCCTGATACACCACTGGTTTTCCCTGGTGGTCAACAACAGAAAACTCAAAAACATTGTTCTGACTGAAAGAGATATCAATCTCCACAAAACCGGTTCGTTTCCATGCCAAAGTATTTATCACCAACACTCCAATTTCTTCTACAGTAAACGCAGGTTGTTTTTGGTCAGCAAGAACTTCTTCACTCATTAGTTTTTGAGCAAAATTTTGTAGTGTCTGGGTTTTACACTCTTTCAAAATTTCTTCTGCACATTTATAATCCTGCATGGCTTCTTCATAAACTTCATCCACATGGCTTCCACAGATGATATCATGGAACTGATTGAATATTACTTTTTCCCAGGCAATCTCAGGTATGTTTTGTGCTGTCCCAAATTTTATTGCCACCATAGAATTCAAGGCTTCCAATTGGTACAGGCCATTTTCCAGTTCTCGATTTTTCAGTTTTAGACCGATGCGGGAACTGTAACAGCCCTGAAAGACAGGATTAAAGTCCTGGGAAATTACCGGCAGTTTCTGCTGAATCTGATAGACCATATTTGTATATTCTTGCAGGGTTATAAAGCGTAATTGTTTATCCATATTGCGCTTATTCCATTCCTGAACCAGCAAGGGTAAATCCCGGGATGGTGCACTGAAATCATAACCACTCATTAGCAAAAGCAATCCAGTTTGTGAGAACTTTGTTAATTGTTTTGTAACTTTTTCCACCATAGAAGAAAACTCATGATAATTTCCTGGCACAGGCCATAGATTACACCCGGTTAAAGGCAACCATATTCCAAGTATTTTTGTGCCATCCAATCCCTCCCACATGAATTCTGAAACCATCTTTTTTCCTGTCATACCCCTGCCAAAGATATAGGATATCATGCCTGATTTTGCCATAATCTGTGGCATCTGGGGATGGCTACCAAAAACATCTACCAGATAACCGGTTTTTACTTCTACGCCAAACTCTTTTTCAAAAAACTCCTTGCCCATTTTGATCTGTCGTATTAGTCCTTCTCCAGAAGGAATATTAACATCAGGGCAAACATACATACCTGTAAGTTCAATTCTTCCTTTTTTCACAAATTCTTTAAGAAAAGGAGCCTGTTCAGGATATCGTTGAAGAAAAGTTTTTATCAGGTATGCCTGTTCCAGAAGGAAACAATAATCAGGATATTCCCTCAATAATTTAAGCACTTCCAGAATATGCCTGTGACAGATTTGAAGATATTCCTCTCTGGTTTTTAGCCATGCTGCATCATAATGAAAATGCGGAACGATATAGATTTTCACAGGTTCATCTCAATTTCAGGATATGCTCAATCACATTGTTCCGGATTTCATCTAAATTGCCGTATTTCGCATCAATGCTTTTCAGATACTTTTCAGCGGCTGTAACTTCTTTTTGTTTCTTGCCTGATTTTTTTGCCTGTGCTACCAGTTTCTCAAGAGTGGTGATATACCTGACATCATCAACTGCTTCCCTAAACCCTTCCCATTGAATAGTATCAATAATTCCATCTGTTGTCAGGTACACCATATTGTAAATGCCGTCTCCGGCTGCACCCGTCGTTGTAGATGCAGCTTCAACCCAGCCATTTTCCTTGCCATAAAGATATTCTGTAACTCCATCATATCCAGCTTTCCAGACCAGCAGGCCGTGGTTTCTTCGGTTGACCTCAAAATCTTCCACACCACCAGATGGGGTCCAGGTCGCCCAGATTTTCTCACCAGCAGCATGCCATCTGTCTGCTTCTTTTTTTGTGACGCCGTTTTCGCACACAAAGACATCATGTTTTCCACCCGCAATCTCAAAGGTCCTGCCAATGTGATTGGCTGTCATGGATTTTGCACCAATCTGTCGAACCAGTTCATATACTGGCAGCCATGCTTCTAATTCCTTGCCATCGCGTTCATCTGCCATATAAAACCAGATTTCCTTATAGCCATATGAATTTGCAAGTTCTCTGTATTTCTGATAGCCCTCAATAAATCTTTTTTTCTTTTCTTCAGTAATGTCTATTCTGGTAAGACCCTTATGAGATGCACCTGCTAACTCCCTATATATAAGTGGATGTTCAGCCAGAAGTAATATTTCGGTTGGAACCCTGATTTCCTGCCGTATCTTCAGGGTCTTTTCCCACAATGTAAATTCATCTACGTCTCTGAGATTCAGGTGAGACATCAATACAGTAATACCATGTTCAATCTGGTTTTTTACCATATTCCTGTACCTTTTTTCAATACTATTGGCGCCCTCATGCACCCAGACACTTGTTTGATAATAGGGTGCAGAAAGCTTGAATGGCAGGACTGACAGAATAAGATTAAGTTCTTTCAGGGTTGAACCATCTGAAATCAGGTTTATTTTCCCCTGATATTGTCCGGGTTTTGCCTCCTCTGGAACCTTAACAGTTATCCAGAACTGCTTATTTGTGCTGGCCTGTATATCCACTGGAAGTAGAGTTCCACTATCATTGGATACCCAGAAAGGTGTCTGGGTTTTTCGGTCAGGATAATCCTGCCACCCGGGTTCTCCATAGGCAAGATATTTTGGACCTTCAGGTGTATTAAATCTAATTCTGCTTATCTTTTTTTCTTCATCAACCTGGACCAAATTTTCGTCATTTAAGAGAAGTTCTGGCATCAGAATGCGACCTCTACCAGGTTC
>JAOAAW010000144.1 GCA_026418655.1 bacterium
CAATTGAAACCTTTGCCCGAAAAAATAATCCTGAAAACCCATCGGGTCCGGTAGAATTTTATCTAAAAAATGGTTTCAAAATTCATAAAGACGACAAAGAATTTCCGCTTATGCGACTGGCATTATGACTTTTTTCTAGCGCGATGCTCTGGCTTCTGGGTTACTTTCGTAAACAAAAAAGCCTGCTATTTTTGAAAATAGCAGGCTTAATCAAGTAATTGTTGATTACTTTGCGACGTTGCCTTCTATTACGGTCGTATTAGTATATATCGAAAAAGTACCGAGGACCATATTTATTAAGTAATCAACAAATGAATAATAAGTTTTCGCCCGTACATTTTTTAACTGGTATTTCGCGATTACCTCGGCTGTTGAATTGTTAGAAATGGGAACAAGACCCCATAACACATACCAGCATTTCATTGTTGTTTTAAAGGCGGTAGGATCAGCTTCAGATAGGAGCTTTACATCTTCCCTTGGCGGTGCACTCATAATCACTGTGCCACAGTTTACTGCAATCAAAGCAATCAGCACTAAGAAGATAAGAGGCTTTTTCATTATACCTCCTTTTTACTTTATGAGGCATTATACTCATAATTTGAATTTTGTCAATACATAATATTTAAGAAATAGGAGGTTTCATGGCTTGTCTCAGACACATAATGGTTGAAAGTGGCAGCATCGGTAAAGTCCTTGTTGAATTAACTGATGAAAACCCTGAAACAGTTGAAAAATTTTTAAAAATCCTTCCCGTGGAAGGAAGAGCTAATCTCTGGGGTGAAGAGATTTATTTCAAAATCCCGATTGATAAGATAGAACCAGAGAATCCGAGGCAGGTGGTAAAAGAAGGAGAGATAGCAATCTGGATAGAAAACCCTTCGCTCTGTATATTTTTTGGCAAAACACCAGTGAGTACTGCTAAAGAAATAAGAGCATATAGTGATGTTAATGTGATTGGCAGGGTCAAGGGAGATTACGAAATATTTAAAAAAGTAAAAAGTGGTGAAAAAATAAAAGTTGCGATAGCCGACCAGTAGTTTTTAAATGTTACCTCAATCATTAAATTAGCGTCTTATAGTCAAAGGAGGCCAAAATGGAACAGCACTGGGTTTCATTCTTAATACCGATTGTTGCCATATTGATGGGTGGTCTTATTGCTATTATTGTAATGGTTTCAGGTTCGTTGGAAAAAAGAAAATATTATGAAACAGTCACAAAAGCAATTGAAGCAGGCAAAACTGTCCAGGAAATAAAAGAACTTCTTGGTAATGGCCCGGAATCACGAAAGGAACATCCAAAACACAGGGTAGAATATGGTAAAAATTTAAAAAAAGGTATAATTACTCTTGGCGTCGGCGCAGGACTGATTCTATTCGGTTTTATTCAGACATCAAAGATGCTAACAGGAGCTGGTGCATTTATTGGAGTGATTGGGCTCAGTTTTATTTTAGTGCATTATTTTCTGCCGCGGGCTGAGTAATATCAACTACTACCCTTGGTCTTTGACCTTGTTGAACTTGTAAATAAGAGCAAAAATGGCGATGAAGATGCAATGGCTGCTATCGTTACCAATTTTAAACAGCTTATCTTTACAATTGCTTATCGTCTAATAGGAGATTATGATATGAGTATGGACATCTGTCAGGAAACATTCATCAAGGCATTTCAGAATCTCGATAAACTAAAAAATCCTGAAAAATTTAAAACCTGGCTTTGCAGTATCGCACGTAATCTTGCCTATGACCGATTGAGAGAAGCGACAAAAATTCTGCCTACTAATTCTGAGCAAAATCCAAATCCACAAGAATTACACATGGTTGAAGATGTTGTTACAGGTAGCAGAAAGAGAGTTATCATTCAGAATGCACTGAACAAACTGGAACCACGTGACCGGCTCCTTCTTACTCTATATTATTATCAAAATTTTAGTATTAAAGAAATTGCTGAAATTGTTGGAATAACCCCTGAAAATGTGAAAGTTTCCCTAAGTCGTGCAAGGATTAAATTAAGAAAGGAATTGCAGGGATATGAAGAAGAACTCCTGTCCTGAGATTGATAAGCTCATTGCAAATCGGTTAAATCTTTTAGCTGATAATGAACGACGTTCGGTAGAAAACCATCTACTTGACTGTCCACAATGCCAAAAATTAATGGCTATTGAGAGTGAGATTGATAAAGAGTTGTCTTTAAATTTTGACCCCAGGAACATAGAAGAAATGGTTTTGATTAGATTAAGGTTGATTAGAGAGTTCAAACCTCGGCAGAGCTGGATTTCCCCGGTACTTGCAATTTTAAACTCAATTTTGATTATGGTGATCGTTTTCTTCGCAGGAATTTTGCTAACTGAAATCTGGATGAAAGTGGTTCAATATATGACACCTGCATTCCTTACCGGAAAGTCAGTTACTTTAATTAGTCTGATGTCTATAATTTTCCTTTCAATATCTATACTTTTTGGATTTCGGAAAATTGGGCTTAAATACATCAATTTCTGAAACTAAAGATTTTTGGACATAATTAAGAAACTATGGTTTACATACTTATCGGACTAGTAATTTCAATAACCTCCTTGCTCCTTGACGAAATTCTGTCAGGGCTAAGATGTCCAGGATATTTTAAAAATCTTATCAGACTCTATACTTTTGAAAAAGTAATCCCGAATCTACAGGGGAATCTTCCGGATGCGCACGAATTGGGCGAGATACTGAGAATGTATATAAAAAATAAATACAAATTTTTTTTCGTCAGTCCACGACAAATATTTTTCAGGGAGATTCAATTTGACTATTCTGTTTCGCGATACTCGGTGTGTCCAATTCATGGTGCAATTGAACTTGTCAATCCTCATAAGATTCAAATTAAATTTTGTCTTAATCTTGTCATTCCTTGGGTTGTCATTTTTATTTTTACGATATTGATTTTCCGCTTCTCTCAGACTAACAATATTTTGATACTGTGTTTCATTTTTACCGTGTGTACCTGGTATTATATTCTTATCAAAAAACGGACTAAGGTATTAATTAATGCAATAAAAAAATGGCTGAATGTGCCTTCGGTTCGTAGAAATGATTAGCAAGCAACATAAGACCAAATTATTACGGGGGTGAATATCTGTCTCTTATACACATCT
>JAOAAW010000167.1 GCA_026418655.1 bacterium
GTGCTGGGAGTAACCGCTGTTGGCAAAGAACTTGTCCGGGATGCAAGATATATGCGGCTTGCGTGCAGGATCTGTGCAGAACTTGGCGCAAGTTTTGTAAAAACTTATTATGTAGAACCCGATTTTGAAACAGTAACCGCAAGTTGTCCTGTGCCGATAGTCATAGCAGGCGGAAAAAAAATTCCTGAACTGGATGCATTAAAGATGGCTTATAACGCAATTCAGCAGGGTGCTTGCGGGGTTGATATGGGACGCAACATATTCCAGGCAGAAAATCCAGCCGCAATGATACAGGCAGTAAGAATGGTTGTGCATAAAAATGCAAGGCCTGAGCAGGCTTACGAGTATTACAGAGAACATATTGCAAAACATAAAAAGGAATAAAGATGGTAAAACTGAATTTTCACCAATATCTCAGGTCACTTACACCAACCTTAAGTGTCGGCATAACAGCGGCAAATTTTATGCATCTTGAAGATGAAATCAAAAAATTGGAAAACACAGGGGTTGAAATTCTTCATTTTGATGTCATGGACGGGGTTTTTTGCCCTGAAATGACCATTGGCGCTTCATTTGTAAAAAAAGTTAAAACAAAATTTATAAAAGATGTCCATCTAATGGTTGTAGAACCTTTCAACAAAATTAACCAATTCGTGAAAGCAGGCGCTGACATTATAACAATTCATTATGAAGCATGTCCTGCTCATATACATGCAGTTTTACAGGAAATAAAAAAATTTGAAAATATCAATGACCCTGAAAGAGAGATAAATGCTGGTGTTGCAATAAATCCTGGAACACCTGTTGAATTTTTGAAGGGAGTGCTTGATGTTGTTGATATGATTACAATCCTTGCGGTAAATCCTGGCTGGGAAAATCAGAGCTTTCTGAAAATGACAGGTGAAAAAATGGAAAAAGCGATTTCTCTGATAAATGAATCACAGAGAGATATTCTATTGTGTATTGATGGTGGAATTACAAAAGAAAATATCGTTGATGTTTCTCACATGGCGCCTGATATTGTTGTTGCTGGAAGGGCCATATTTGAAGGAAATATTTCAGAAAATGCAAGTATGTTTCTTGATATTTTGAAAAAAGGAAGGAGCAAGGCAATATCATGATACCTGAACCCGAATGTAAGTATGATTTGAAAAACAGGGTTGCACTGGTTACAGGAGCAGCAGGTGCAATAGGTGCGGGAATATGCAGGGGATTTTTGCGTTCAAATGCAAGAGTTGCTGCCACAGACATTTCAAAACAACGGCTTGATGAACTTGTTGTAGAATTTCAGCAACAATACTACGATAGAATTACAGGTATCATAATGGATGTTACAAATCTGGAAAGTGTCTCTAAAGGAATTAAAAAAACAGTTGAAATTTTTGGTTCTCTTGATATTGCTGTTATCAACGCAGGAATTGCCCATGTTTCAACTCTCAAAGATATGGACATTGATGAATTCCAAAAACTTGAGACGGTCAATATTGAAGGAACACTTCTGATGCTGAAAGAACTCGCAGGGCATTTTGAGAAACAAAACACAGGCGGAGATATCATTCTCATCTCAACAAAAAATGTTTTTTCGCCAGGGGCTTCTTTTGGAGCATACAGTGCAACTAAGGCAGCAGCCCATCAACTTGCAAGAGTGGCAAGTTTGGAGCTTGCTCAGATTGGAGTGAGGGTTAATATGGTAGCACCTGATGCAGTATTTTCTGATGGTACAAGAAAATCAGGATTGTGGGAAAAAATCGGTCCTGACAGAATGAAGGCAAGGGGTCTTGATGAAAAAGGTCTTGAAGAATACTACAGAAACAGAAATCTGCTGAAAGCAAGAATTACACCTGACCATGTTGCAAATGCAGTGCTGTTTTTTGCCTCCAGACAAACCCCAACAACAGGCGCAACAATACCTGTTGATGGAGGGCTACCTGACGCCACGCCAAGATAATCAGGAGGAAAAAATGTCAAAAAGATTTGTTGCAATTACAAGGTGTCCTGTTGAATTGGGATGGACTGGCTCAGGACAAAATGTTTCACTATCTCTGTATTTCAGCTGTCTTTGAAAAATCTCCTGCAGTTTTAGAATTTTTGTATTGAAATTCTTAGCCATTTTTCTCACAACTGCAATATATCCCTGCAACTCTTTCAAAACCCTGTTCCGCCATGCATCCGAGCCATCAGCACTTATATAAAATGGTTCAAGCAGAACAATGCCGCAGTTCAATTTTTTCTTTGTTCTTAAAAGGAGCTCAGTGTATCTCTTTTCAAACCTTTCAGGTATGCATTCCTGCCAATCAGGACTTTCTCTCAATACATGGTGAAGGTCATTAATACCTATAAGAATTGTGAGCCAGTCAGGTTTGTGATAGAACACATCATCTTCCCATCTATTCTCAAGATCAATAATTGTATTTCCGCTTATTCCTTTATTTATAATCGTGATTTTTCTTTCAGGATATCTGGCTAAAATCAGGTCATTGAAAAATTTCACATAACCATTTCCAAGCGGTGCAAACTCTGTCCGTCTTCCACAATCAGTGATACTATCTCCGATGCAAACAACCTTTTGACCATCATTTATCGCAAATCCCATAATATCTCCTGGTCAATCTTTCAGAATGATATTTCCAACGATGTTCCAGTTTTCAATGCACCAGTCAATTGTTGCTTTAATCCCCTGTTCAAGGGACACTTCTGGTTTCCATCCAAGAATTTTCTCTGCTTTTGAAATATCTGCCCATGTCGCAGGAATATCACACTGTGGAAATGGCTTGTGGATAATCTGTGCCTTTTTCCCGAGGTATTTTTCAATCAATGAGATCGTTTGGTTTATAGTGTATGGACTGTTCCCACCAAGATTTATAATCTCAAAACCAATTTTTTTCAACCCCAGAAGCGTTCCCCTTGCAACATCAGAAACATATGTAAAATCTCTACTCTGATTGCCATCACCATAAACAGTAATTGGGCTTTCTTCATTTATCAGTTTGATAAATTTGAAGATGCTTAAATCTGGCCTGCCAGCAGGTCCATAAACAGTGAAATATCTGAAGATTGTTATATCAATCCCGTATAAAAAGTGATATGTATAGCAGCTTACTTCTGCTGCCTTTTTTGATGCTGCATAAGGAGAAATTGGAGTATTGACCGCAAGTGTTTCTGAAAAAGGCATCTTCTGGCCCGCATATAATGATGATGTTGAAGCAAGAATGAATTTTTTTACATCATATTTCTGGCATAATGAAAGCAGGTTGAGATTTCCCATTACATTGGTTTCAAAGTAGATAAACGGATTTTCAATACTTGCCCTTACTCCTGCCCTTGCTGCTAAATTGATAACTGCTTCCGGCTTAAAAAGTTTGAAAATTTCGTCCAATTCATTCCTGTTCCTGATATCAACCTGTCTGAATTCAAAATTTTTCTCTTTTTTTAAATCTTCAAGCCGCCAGTATTTCAACCTGACATCATAATAATCATTGATATCATCTATACCAAGAATGAAATTATCATCTTTCAATGCTGTTTTTGCTGTGTGCCATCCAATAAAACCCGCGCATCCGGTTAATAGAATTTTCATTCTAACTCCACTGTTAAACCATACTCAGCAATACTTGCTGATATTAAAAGTTTTTCATAAAAAATCTTTTTCAATGTTTCTATGGCAATATCTTCACCATGTACAAGAAAGGTATTCTGCGGCATTTTTTTAAGAGATGATAGCCACCACAATATTTCATTCTGGTCAGCATGAGAAGAAAATCCATTAACCTGGACAATGTTTGCCCTCACCTGCCTCTGTTCTCCAAGTATTCTTACCTGTGTTTTTCCGCTAACAATCTCCCTTCCAAGAGTACCTGTGGCCTGATAACCTATGAACATAATTGTGCTTTCCGGTCTACTGATATTGGTAACAAGGTGATGTTTTATTCTACCGCCTGTACACATTCCTGAGCCAGCAATGATAATAACAGAACCTCTGACATGGTTTATTGATTTAGATTGTTCCACTGTTTCAGTTGGATGGAGCAAAGCCATTTCAAAAGGACTTTCATCAAGATTCTTCAGAGAATCCCTCAAAAATTCAGGATATCTTTTGAAAACTTCTGTTACCTTTATAGCCATGGGACTATCAATGAATGTCAAAAGATGTGGAATCCTGTCCTGGTCTAACAGTTTTTTTATGCAGTATAAAAATTCCTGTGTTCTTTCTATAGCGAAACTTGGAACAACGATATTACCGCCATCCTGAGCTGTACGGTTAATTGTTTGAGCAACTGTCTCGTAGCATACATAATCAGATTCATGAAATCTGTCTCCGTAGGTTGATTCAATAACAAGATAGTCAATTTTCTCAAATCTTTCTGGTTCTGGCAATAGCGGTCTTCCAGGTCTTCCAAGGTCTCCAGTAAAAACAAAGTTTTTCCCGGTTCTCTTTTCGATAAACTCAAAAATAACAGAGCCAAGGATGTGACCTGCATTATGACATTTCAGTGCAAGGTTCTCTGAAATATCAATCTTATCATTGCAGGGTATCTGTTGAAATTGGTCAAATATATTGTATACATCATCAACCGTATAAAGCGGTATATCCGGATGCGATGGTTTTTTACCTTTCAGCTCATGTCTGCGCCTTTTTTTCTCAGCATCTTCCTGATACAGTTGTGCAGCATCAAGAAGCGCAATCTTGGCTATCTCAATTGTTGGCGCTGTTGCATAAATTGGTCCTCTAAATCCTTCCTTAGCCAATCTGGGAAGAAATCCGCAATGGTCAAGATGTGCATGTGTTAGAAAAACACCATCAATCGTTGAAGGATTTATTGGAAACGGATCCCAGTTTCTTGTTAAAAATTCTCTCTCCTGATATATACCACAATCTATCAGGAAATTTTTCCCATTGACGCTCAATAGGTGCCTGGAGCCAGTAACATTTCTTGTGGCACCCAAAAAGCTAATAGAAAACATTATTTTTCCTTGAACATGTCAACAAGTATTTCGCTGTGTACTCTTGAAGGTTTTGAAAGTTTTCCCTCTTTATCCTGCCAGACAACCCAGTAATAAAGCTTTATCCCTGGTCTCAACCCATAAATCTGTTGACCATTTTTTGCACCATACGGTGTCAAATTTACTGCACCCCTGCCATCTGGATAAGGTCCAACCCAGACAAAATATTTTTCTGCCTGTGGTGTTTCAGTAAAATAAACATGAACATTAGTGCCATCAGCGCCCCAGGAAGGTGGCTCAAGTTTAGTAATTGACATGGGTTCATAGACACCTGTTTTTTCCATCTCTGCGATGGGATTGGGAAGCTGTGGAATTGTTTTTGGTCGTGGCATCCTGACTTTGCTTATGCTTATTGCTTTTCCGGTTGCATCTTCTGGTTTTTCATACTCAACATACATCTTTCCAAAACAAACTGTGTCAGAAGAAACTGGCTGAACATCATTGACATAAAGTATATGAGACCTCTGTTCCACAATAATATTCTCAAGTTTTAATGGAAGATCTACAATTCCATCACCACCAACATACCTCCACCATGTGGTTGTGTATTTTCTGAAATTGTCATATCCATAATGGCCGGGCAATTCAAATCTAATATATCTCCAGCCATCAAAATTGAAATAACTCCATGAATGGACATCATCACAGTTCCATTGATCTTTTGTTCCAATACTTATCCACCTTTCACCCTTTGCGTCTCTGAGGCAATAAACGACCCTTCCCCAATCGCTTGCACCTTTTACCCACAGTCCTATTACTGAAGGCGCTCCAGGAAGAATCACTGGTTTTTTGGGTTCAAGGATTGAATACCAGGGCATCAATTCATGGACCTTTTCCTGTTTTTCAAGTTTTGAAACAAAAATATTCCCAAATTTTTCATCTTTCTGAATGTATGAAGAAAATTTACCTTTATATCTGAATGTGTCAAAATTGTTGTTTTCATAAATCGGGTCTCTTTTTTCAGTATATTTCCATGAACCATCTCCCAGGTCAGCCACACATATCGCATTTTTCCCTGGTATTGAATCTGAATGGTCAGGTATTCCTATTTCTATATTGACAATTTCTTCTGAGGTAGTTATGTATGTAACAGATGCATCCACAATGACTTTAATTTTTCCTTCTGCTGTCTGCACTTTTTTTGTGTTATTCATAACATCTGTGACATCCACAGATGTATCCTTCCCAAATTTAATTGTCAGTGGTCTTTTTCCCCTTATGGTCCACAATGTATAGACATTTCCTTTTGGTCCTTTGAATTTCAGACAATAGGTTGTGAGAGAACCTGTTGGAATCCATCTTTCAAATTCTGCTTCATTGAGCTTATCTGTCATTGTGGCATATGCTGCATATGCAGGCTTGGGATCACAATAAGGAATCCTTCTGAAAATACCACACCCTCCATAATGCTCAGCTCCATAATAATTGCCGCAATCAAATGTAAACCAGCCTGAATAAAACTTTTTCACTCCATATGCAATGCTGATCAGTGCCCAGCGGTTATAAATATTCATCTGTTCTTCCCAACTGCATGCGCCGATTTCAGTTGGCACAAAAATGCCTTCACAATAGCGAAGGTCAGGATCCGGTTTGCCGAATTTCTCATATTCTTTTTTCAACACATACAGCCTGTGAACACTTATCTGATGAAGCTGTTGCTCTGGCAGTCGTTCAAAACCACATATATCAAGTCCAGAACCATCAATAAGATTTTTTGGAAATCCAGCACGAAGCAAAGGCACCACAAACAGAGGGTCTCCCCATGGAATCAAAATTTTTAGATCTGGCCAGGTTTGTCTTATTGCTTCTGCTGCGCATTTCGCAGTAATAAAATGCATCCTGATTCTTTTTTGTTCTTCTTCTGTCGGAACAAAACCCGGCTCTCCCCAGTATTCAGGATAATTTCCAGCTGTCATCCTGTTGCTTATATGTGGTTCAGGAAAGAAATAAACATGGTCAGGCCTGTATTGTTCAGGTACAGCATTGCGTGCCTTTGTATATACTTCAATTACTTTCTTTTTGTATTCGTCATATTTTGTCTGGTCATAAGGTTCCTGCTCTGCCCATTGCTGCGGGCTGACCTCCCATGCACCAGCAGGAACTCTTGTCCAGTGTTTTTTTACATACTCATTATTCTCGGCACCCTGTGGTAATCCAATACT
>JAOAAW010000188.1 GCA_026418655.1 bacterium
GTTCTTGATAAACCAAGGTCTGAGATATCAAAATATGCTCCCAAAACTTTAACTTATAGGATTTCTCCTGACAAAATCGGACTTGTTATCGGCGGGGGTGGCAAGACCATTCGGAAAATAATAGAAGAGACGGGCACAGAAATAGATATTGATGATGATGGAACAATTTCAATTTATAGCACCGACATGGATAAGTGTCAGAATGCTCTTGAAAAAATACAATCAATTGTTGAAGAGCCTGAAGCAGGAAAGATATATGAAGGTACTGTAACAAGAATTTTTCCTTTTGGTGCAATGGTTAAATTTCTGAACGAACAGGAAGGACTTGTTCATATTTCTGAACTTGCGCCATATCGTGTTAATAGGGTGGAAGATGTTGTTAGCATCGGAGACAACATAAAAGTTAAATTTGTTGGATTTGATGAACAGGGCAGGGCAAATCTCAGCCGGAAGCAGGCGCTTTCACAGGAAGAAATTGAAAAAGAAAAACAAAAAACAAATTTCTACAGACATCATACTAATAAGAAGGGTTTTAGGAAATAGCAAGAATCTACTCTGATTTTATTCTTTTTCTATAAATTTCTGTTATCAGTAAAACTTCCTCTTCGATAGTCATATTCGTCGTATCTATAACAATGGCTTCCGGGTGTTTCTTCAATGGTGCTATATCTCTTTTGCTATCTTTCTCATCCCTTTTTATGATTTCTTCCTTCAATTTTTTAATATCTATTTCTATGCCCTGCTGTTTGAGCTGGAGATATCTTCTTTTTGTTCTCTCTTCTACAGATGCATCAAGGTAGATTTTAATCTGAGCATCAGGAAATACAACAGTTCCTATATCTCTTCCTTCCATGACGATGTTATGATTGTTTCTGTATGAGCGTTGAATATCCCACAAAATTTCTCTTATTTCAGGAACCGAAGCTATAAAGTGACTATTTCTGCTGACCTCTTCTGTTCTTATTTCTTCTGTTATTTCCTTTCCATCAAGAAAAACTTTATAATGGTTTTCGTTTTGGAATAGTTCTATTTTACTCTTTCGTGCCATCTCAATGAGTGATTGCCTATCATTTAAATCAAGTTTTTGTCTTAAAGCTTTAAGAGTAAGAGCACGATACATCGCACCAGTGTCAACATAGAGGAAGCCAAGTTTTTTTGCAACAAGCATTGCAACCGTGCTTTTACCTGCACCAGCAGGTCCATCAATTGCGATAACAAAGTGTTTTTTATTATGTTTCAAGAATTTCTTTTTCCTTGGATAGGGTTTTCTTTTCTATTTCTTCTATAAATCTATCTGTCAGTTTCTGTAATTCTTCACTTGCTTTAAAGGAATCATCCTCAGAAATCTTTTTCTCTTTCTCAAGTTTTTTTAATTCTTCTTTCATCTTCCTTCTAATTTCTCTTACTTCAACTTTTGCCTGTTCTTCAAGTTTTCTTAAAACCTTTACCAACTCTTTTCTTCTTTCCTCGCTTAATGGCGGTACTGAGATTCTTATTGCAGCAGAATCAGCAACAGGGTTCAGTCCAAGATTGCTCATCTGTATGGCTTTTACTATTTTATCTGTTGTTGTCTTATCCCATGGTTGTATAATCAAATTCTGAGGGTTTGGTACTGATATCGTTGCAATCTGGTTTATGGGTAATTTTGAGCCATAGTATTCTACCAGTATTCCTTCCAGAAGAGAAACAGATGCGCGGCCAAGTCTTAAACTGTTTATTTCTCTTAAGAAATTTTCCTCCACTTTTTTCATATTCTTTTCTGCTTCATGTTGTAATTCTTTTAACATATCATCCCCCTTTTATGATAGGCTATAAAGTTTTGACTCCTTATTTGCAATAATTGTTTTTATTCCTTCTCCATACAATATCTTTTTTAAGTTTCCCTTTCTGAAGAGATTAAAAACAATTACAGGAATATTATTATTCATGCAGAGTGTTATTGCTGTGTTATCCATAACTTTAATATCTTTTGTTAAAACTTCCTTATGAGTCAAAAATTTATATCTTCTTGCCTTGGTATTTTTTAATGGATCATCAGTGTAAACCCCATCAACCTTCGTTGCTTTAAGTATGACTTCTGCATTAACCTCAATTGCTTTAAGAGCTGCTGCAGTGTCGGTGGTGAAGTAAGGATTTCCTGTTCCGCCAACAAAAATTACAATTCTGCCCTTTTCCAGATGCCTTATTGCTCTTCTTCTTATGTAAGGTTCGCAGAATTGTCTCATTTCAAATGCACTCTGTACTCTTGTTACAGCATTCATTTTTTCCAGACAGCTCTGGAGAGCAAGTCCATTGATCACAGTTGCAAGCATTCCCATATAATCACCACTTATTTCATCTATAACATTCTTATCCCTGGTAATACCTCTAAAGATATTTCCACCGCCTATTACAATTGCCAGCTGACAACCAAGATCAGATACTTCTTTAATTTCTTTTGCTATGGAAATCAAAGCATTTGAGTTAATACCAAATTTTTCTTCACCCATAAGGGCTTCACCTGAAAGTTTCAACATAATTCTTCTAAAGAGTGTTTTCATTTTTTTATCCTCATAAATAAAATTTCTCGTTTTCCAATTTTCCTTCCATTAAGGAACGTAAGATTTTTCTTGTTAAGCATGATTTCATTTTCACTGAAATCAATATTAAACATTACGTGTATTTTTCTTGTTGTTTCAGGTATAAAGGGATAAACAAGCAGAGATATCAGATAAATGCCTGCTATACACTGTGATATTGTTTGTTTTGCTGAATCAACCGAAGAGTTCCAGGGTTTTTCAGTATCAAGCAACTTATTAAGTTGGGTTATTAGTTTCCATATTTCCACAAGGGCGTCTGAAAAATTAGCTTTATTCATAAAATGTTCAACATTTACCATGACAGTGTCAATTAGATTTTCCATCTCAGTGCTCAGATATAAACCGGGGATAACACCATTAAAAAGTTTTTCCACAAGATTGAGTGTTCTATTTACAAGGTTGCCCAGATCATTTGCGAGATCACTATTAAATCTTTTTATAAATTTTTCATCAGAGTATTCCCCGTCTAACCCAAAAGGTACTTCTCTGAGCAAAAAATATCTGAAGCCATCGACACCAAATCTGTCTATCAATTCAAGAGGTTTAATAATATTCCCTTTTGACTTTGAAATCTTCTGGCTATCAATAGTCCACCATCCATGCGCGAAAATCATTCTTGGCAGTGGCAGTCCGAGAGCCATTAACATTGCGGGCCATATTATTGCGTGAAAACGAAGAATATCCTTGCCTATTAATTGAACATCTGGGGGCCAATATTTATTGGTGGTACCATTATCCGTATAATCCACAGCGGTTAAGTAGTTTAATAAGGCATCAAACCATACATAAACTGAATATTTCTCAGGCGTTGGCGATTGTATCCCCCAGATTGCACCTTGTCTTGTTATAGAGAGATCGTTCAACCCCTGAGAAATAAAATTTTTTACTTCATCTATGCGAAATGGGGGTTGAATCATCTCAGGATTATCTTCAAGATATTTAAGAAGGGGTTTCTCATATTTTGACAAACTGAAAAAATATGAATTTTCCTTCAGAACCTGAACAGATCTACCACAGTCAGGGCATACAGGATTATTTTCCTCTAATTTTGCCTTGGGTATAAAAAATTCACAGGGTGTGCAGTAATACCCAGAATATGTTCCAAGGTATATATCTCCTTTATCCATTAATTTCTTAAACACTGTTTTTACTGTATTTATATGTTGTTCCTCAGTTGTTCTTATAAATCTTGTATAGGAAATACCAATTTTCTCCCACATTTTTTTAAACATTCCAGACATTTCGTCAGTGAATTGTTTGACTGAAATTCCTTTTTTTTCTGCTGCAAGCGCAATTTTATCTCCGTGTTCATCTGTGCCTGTGAGAAAAAAAACATCTTTTCCTGTAATTCTGTGGTACCTTGAAAGACAATCGGCCGCAATTGTTGTATAGCAATGTCCTATATGTGGATCCGCATTTACATAATAAATCGGTGTTGTTATATAAAACTTCATTCATCTTCTCCTTTTTCGTACATTTTACTTTCAAATATCAAACAACACATAAGCCTTCCACACAATCCAGAAATCTTGCTCATATCAAGCGGTAAACTCTGAGTTTTAACAAGTTTCATTGTTACGGGTTCAAAGTCTTTTAAAAACCTATGGCAACATATTTCCTGTCCACAGATTCCATAACCCCCCTTAATTTTTGCCTCATCTCTCAGTCCGATCTGTCGCATTTCAATTCTGCAATTAAAAATACTGGCAAGTTCTTTTACAAGTTTTCTAAAATCAACCCTTCCAGTTGCCCAATAATAAAATGTAATTATTGTTCTATCAAATGAATAACTTACATCAATAAGTTTCATTGGCAGGTTAATCTCTCTAATTTTTTCATTGCATATCCTGAAAGCCTCATTTTTGAGCTCTTCATTTTCCTGAATTACAAGCATATCCTGCTGGTTTACTTTTCTTAAGATCTTTCCGGAAATTGTCTGCTTTGGGTCAATCTGCTCATTATTCAAAATAGCGCAGATTTTTGCATGGTCCTGAGTACCTTTAGTAAACTCCACTATTACAATATCTCCTGGCTTTAACTGTATAGAATCATCCCCAGCCACATAACATGGTTTTTCTACCTTTCTTACCTGTATTTCAAAAATCTTTTCCATTTTTGTATTCCTCTAACATTCTTGCTTCATCTTTACTGCTCGGCGGTAATTTCACCCCTTTTTCAATATAAACTTTTGCAAGATCATTCTTACCCATTTTTCTGTAAAATAAACCAAGTTCCAAATTATACAGGGCTTTAGTTGGATAAATTTTTACTATCTCTAACAGATGTTTCTCAGCCTCATCATATTTTCCAATCTCAATGAGGATTCTTGCAAGCGTTCTATGGTAAGCTGGCACAAAGCCATTTATCTCTATTGCTTTTTTATAAGCATTGATTGACCTATTTGCAAAATCAATATTTCTGGTTTCGTTATAAATATATCTGAATATTTCACCCTGCATAAAAAATATGTCAGGTTCGGGATATATTGATGCTGCTTTTTCCAGAACCTGAACTGGATTTTCTCTGATATTTCCGGTTCTGATACTTTCTATAATCCGTCCCACACGCCATGTCTTAAATTCTATAACTGATGCAAATGGAATCAAAATAATGATAATGCCTGCGATCAATTTTGTCAATTGAATCTTTTTTGTTTTTCCCGGTAAATAAGCTGTTTCAATAAGTCCTGCAAAGGCAAAAACGATCGTTGTAATTGCTGCATCGGCATAATCAAAATCAACAAGGCAATGAAGAAAGATACCAAATATTCCAAAGAAGAGGCCATTCAATACATAATTTTCTGTCAATAAGATTTTTTTTATATTTTTCTTTATAAAGAAAAAAACAGAAAGAAAGAACAGACAACAACCAATTAGACCTGTTGATACCAATATTTCAAAAAATAAATTATGTGCAAATTTTGCTTCCATTGTTCCCTGGAGTTTAAATTGGAGATAAAAATGTGAAAAATTTCCGGGTCCAACGCCGATAATAGGATAATTTTTAAAAATTTCTACGGCTGCAATCCAATAGCTGATTCTATCTGTTAAAGAACTAAGTTTTGGTAAAAACCCTGCTTTTAAACCTGCGATTGTTAAAAGAAGGGCGATAAAAAGAATTGCGACACAGGATGGTAAAAAAAATTTTTTGGGAATAAGAAAAAACAGCAGCATTAAAAATGAGATAACTATAAAACAAAACCATCCGCCCATAGATTCTGTGGCAGCAAAAACCGGTAATAACAGAGAAAGAATTATAATATTTGTAATCTTAAAAAAATTTTTTTGCCTTTCTGAAAAAATTGAGAAAAACACTATCGGATAAATCATTAACATATAACCTGCGAAAGTATTCGGATAGACAAACGTTGCAAAAATTCTGTTGCTCGCCATTCTGTCAAGATATGTTTCTGAAATATTTCTCATCATGCCAGGGTTTTGAAGCAACATCTTTCTTGTGCTTTCAAGCCCCCAGAAATATTGATGTATTCCGTAAACCATTGTCAGTGTCAAAGAAATGCACAACACCTTTGAAATTAAAGGAAAATCATCTTCTTTAAATACTGTCTTGAAAAGTATCCATACTGAAAACAGGCTGAATAGATATGTAAACTCCTTCAAAGTTTTATACCATAGAGGCCAGAAAGGAATAAGAAATAAACATAACAAAACAAATAGAAAAAAAATAATCTGAGCAGAAGTAAAATCCAATCTATCGCGCATTGCGATTAGACATATGGCTGCAAGACCAAAAAAAAATAGATTAGATATCATATTAAAAGTTGGAGATGAAAAACCATCAAAAAATGGTCTCATAAACAAAAAAAACAAAAGTATAATTTTTATTGAGAAAATAAAAATATCAGGCTTATTTTTTATATTTTTCTTTTTCATTGCATATTCCGATAAGCGAAGAAAACTTTTTATTTTTAGATTTCATGTATTTATAAATCTCATTGCATATGTTTACTGGAAGATCAGGAAATATTATGGAAGCGGTTCCCACTGAAACAGCTGAGGCACCTGCAAATATCATTTCAAGGGCTCTTCTGCCTGAATCTATACCACCCAGTCCAATTATGGGTATTGAAACCTTTCGGTACAGTTCAAAAACACTCCTTAATGCCATCGGAAATATCATATTACCCGATATGCCTCCTTTATAAATTATCTTTTGAGGAAGGACATCTTTTACAATTAAATTATTTAAAGGGGCATTTTCAGCGGTTACCTTAATGGAAAAGGAAATAAAATCATTTGGATTGGCATAAATAGAATCTGCCCAAGCAGTTCTCTGAGAAAGATTTCTAACGAATTTCTT
>JAOAAW010000006.1 GCA_026418655.1 bacterium
CATCAGGTGTGGGTATTGATGTAAGAAGGGACAGTCCACATGCTGCGTACAATCTGGTTGAGTGGAAGGTAGTAACATGTCAGGATGGAGATGTTTTTTCAAGGGCAGTTGTAAGGCTTCTTGAGTGTTTTGAATCAATAAAAATAATTGAACAGTGTCTGGAAAGATTAAAGAAGGTAAAAGGAGAAATTGCGTTTGAAATAAGAGAAATACCATCCGGAGAGGGAATAGGACATTATGAAGCGCCAAGGGGAGAATGTTTTCATTATGTGAGAAGTGATGGTTCAAGCAGACCTGTTCGACACAAAATCAGGGCTCCAAGTTATGTTAATATTCCAACTTTCAAAACAAGCTGTGTCGGTGAAACAATCGCTGATGTTACAATTATCCTTGCGGGGGTGGATCCATGTTATTGCTGTACAGAAAGAGCAATAACAGTGTATGACGCGAACACAAAGAAGAAGATATTTAATGGTAAGGAGCTTATTGCTTTATCGCAGGAAAAAACAAGAAGGATAAGAAGACGGTTGGGAATAAGGGATGAATAAATGGAAATTATTTATTATTTGATCGGGCTTCCAATTATTATGGGGTTGCTGTGTTTACTGTTATCCAATAGAGCCCGCATTCTTATCTGGGGTATTGCCCTTGATGTTTGTCTTATTATGTTCGGAGTCATTCTATTTTTATTTGCGAAGAAACCTACTATACCTGAAGGACTGTTCATCTGGGATAACCTTACTAATCTTACCCTCCTTGGAATAGGATTTTTTGGTTTCGTTGTTTGTGTTTATAGCTACAAAATGATTGATGAATGTCCTGGGAGATATTACGGTTATCTTTTGATAACCATTGGTGCAGCGATAGGGGTTGTGCTGTCAAATAATTTAATATTGATGTCAGTGTACTGGGGTATTCTTGCAATCACACTTTATCTGATGATTAATCTTGGCGGTCCTCTTGCTGCGTATCCTGCAAAAAAGACATTTATCATTGTTGGTGGTACTGATTCATTTTTGATTCTTGGAATTGCGATATTATGGGCTTTAACAGGAAGTTTAAATATTACCGATATAAGGATAGAAATAGATAGATGGCTTGCAGCGGCTTCATTTTTGTGCCTTGTTTCTGCTGCATTTGCAAAAGCAGGGGCAATGCCATTTCATACATGGATTCCAGAAATTTCTGAGAAAGCACCTGTTAGTGTTATGGCTTTTCTTCCTGCTTCTCTTGATAAATTGTTAGGTATATATCTTCTGGCAAGAATATGTTTGAACTTATTTATTTATCACGAAACGATGTGGTTTTTATTGAGTTTAATGGGCGCTATAACCATAGTGGGTGCTGTATTTCTTGCACTTATCCAGCATAATATGAAGAGATTGCTTGCGTATCACGCTGTGAGCCAGGTTGGCTATATGGTGGTTGGTATTGCTTCTGGAAATCCGATTGGAATTGCTGGTGGACTTTTTCATATGTTAAATCATGCAATATATAAATGTTGCCTGTTTCTTGGTGCAGGAAGTATTGAAAAAACCACTGGAACAAGTGAGCTGGAAAATCTTGGTGGGCTGGGTAGGAATTTACCATTAACTTTTACCTGTTTTCTTTTTGCATCCTTTGCGATCAGTGGAATACCTCCATTCAATGGTTTTTTCTCAAAATGGATGATTTATCAGGGTCTGGTTGACTCAGGTAAAACCGGTGACCAGTCCTGGATTTTATGGATTGTGATGGCAATGATAGGCAGCGGTCTTACACTTGCAAGCTTTATGAAAATTATTCATTCGACTTTTCTGGGTATTTCTTCAGAAAATCTGAAAACAAAGGATATAAGAGAAGTTCATTTCACAATGTTGATACCTTTACTGCTACTTGCGGGCCTTTGTTTATTTTTTGGCATATTTTTTATAAGCATACCGGTTCTTAAATTTTTGCTTCCGATTGTTCCGGGAATTTACCCTGAAAATATGTTCAATTTGAACTTACCAATATTACTTCTTGTCTTGGGGTTTGTACTCGGGCTATTTTTCTACTATACGACAATCGTTATGAGGAAAAAAAGGATCGTTACACCATTTATAGGCGGAGAAAAAATATCTTCTGAAATGAAGTTGTCCGGGACAGGGTTTTATAACCAGATAAGAAATACGGCTTTCCTTAATAAAATGTATGATTTTTCAGAAAGAAAATTTACTGACATTTATGAAGTATTAAAATCAACAGTTAATTATTTTACAAAAGGTTTTATGGTTGCTCATACAGGAATAGTCGGAACATATTTAACATGGATGATATTTGGTATACTGGTATTTCTTTACATTTATATCAGATGGTGACGCTATGATTGAGACATTAATTGGAATGTTTATAATTTTTATGATAATCGGAGCGATTATCGCTCTTGAAACAACCGACTTGTTGTCATCTGTTATATCCGTTGGTGCGATCGGTGTTGCGGTCAGTATTTGCTTTCTCCTGGTTGGTGCACCTGATATAGCAAGTACCCAGCTTGTTGTGGAGGTTTTGACGATTATCATACTTATAAAGGCAACAATCAGACATGATCTGGTGACAATTGAGGGTGATAGAGAGTTTTTTGGCCTGACAATCACACTGGTATTGCTTTTTGTTTTGTTTGTATTCGGGATAAAGGCATTTTCAGGTCTGCCTCAATTCGGAAGTCCGGCAATTTCTGAATTTCCACGGGCAGCATCAAACCGATACTTATTGTCTGGTTTTGAAGAAACAGGCTCAAGCAATATTATTTCTTCTATAATTTTTGATTACAGAGGTATTGATATTCTTGCTCATATATATGTTTTGTTTGCAGGTATATGGGGAGCATTAGCCATAATGAGGGTACACAGTCGTAAGAAAAAAAGAAAGGACATAGATGGAAAAGACCAATAGTAATCAACAGGGTATGAGTTTGATTGTTCAGAATACCGCTCGTTCGATAAAAGGACTCATCTTTTTATTCGGTATCTATCTTACAGTCTATGGACACATAATTCCGGCAAGTGGTTTCTCTGGTGGAATTGTGTTTGCCTGTGTTTTTATGCTGCTGACACTTGCTTTTGGCAAAGATATGGTGCTTGGAATACTCGGTAAAACTACCGCTTATTTATTGAATTGTTTTTCGGCTCTCTTATTTTTACTGGTGGCGAGCTTAGGAATTTTATTCGGCAGCGCATTTCTTGACAATTTTATTGAGAAAATATTTCCATCCTCCAATTACAGGATTTTTAGTGCAGGTCTTATACCCATTTATAACATAGTGATATCTCTTTTTATTGGTGCAGGTCTTTTTATGGTTTTCATAATTTTTGCTGTGAGGCGAGTGATTGAGATTGATGGAAGAAGGTTACTGATTTCAACAGAATTCTTTGATGTTACTCAAAGGGAGAAATCCTGATGGTTTACACTCTTTGTTTCCTTTTATTCTTGATTGGAATGTATGGAGTAACCTGCAAGAAAAATATTGTAAAGATAATTCTTGGCTTTTTGATAATGGAATATAGCATAAATTTGTTTCTTATTCTTCTTGGCTGGAAAGAGGGTGGCATTGCTCCTGTTGTTGACCATTCTGTTAGTCCGGATGTTCTGGTAACAAGAAGTGTGGATCCGCTTCCGCAGGCAATGGTATTGATTTCAATCACCATAGGACTCGGGATTCTTTGTTTAATGGTCGCAATTGCTATACGATTATACCAGAGGTACGGAACATTTGACATAACAGAAATGAATAAGCTCAGACATTAATAAAGGAAAGAGAAAATAAAATGGACAATTTATCACTATTCATATCCATACCCGCGGCAGTTGCTTTTTTTATTCCCGTAGTCAGCCGCAGATTGAGATGGTTTCCAGATGTGTCAGCATCAGTGACAAGCTTTTTTCTATTAATGCTTTCACTTATGACATTGAATCATGAAACTGTTTACAAAATGGGTGACTGGCCGGCTCCCTATGGAGTTGTTTTTGTTCTTGATGGATTCAGCTGTATGATGCTTGTGATCGTAAATCTTGTTGTCTTCTTTACAGCGATTTATTCAGTTGATTATATAGAAAAATTCTATACTTCAAAATTACGATATTATTCACTTCTCCTTCTGGTGCTTACTGGCGTTAATGGTGTCATACTTACTGGAGATCTTTTTAATCTTTTTATCTTTCTTGAACTTTCCCTTGTCGCTTCGTTTGCGCTTGTTGGTTTCGGGTGCAGTGCGAGGGACCTTGAAGGATCTTTTAAATACCTTGTTATAAATCTGCTTGCCTCCTATCTTATTTTTATGGGTATAGCCCTTCTTTATGGAAAATTCGCTTCATTGAATATGGCTGATATAGCAAGGATGGTAGCCAATTCGGATGGAATGTCTGACCAGGTAGTTGTTTTTGCCTTTGTTCTTTTGCTTGTGGGTTTTGCCACAAAATCGGCGATTGTTCCTTTCCACGGTTGGGTTGCTGATGCTTATACATCAGCACCAGCACCTATTTCTGCTGTTTTAACGGGGGCCGCTGTGAAATCCCTTGGAGTATACGTTTTAATAAGACTTGCGTATAATATCTTCGGTATGAACTCTATTCTTTCAACGATTTTTGCCTATTCAGGAGTTGCCTCCATCATTATTGGGGTTTTAATGGCACTCGGGCAATGGAATTTCAAAAGACTACTTGCCTATCATTCTATCAGTCAGATTGGATATATCATTCTTGCCTTTGGTATTGGAACACCACTTGCAATTGTGGGGGGTATCTTTCATATACTCAATCATTCCTTGTTTAAACCACTTCTGTTTCTTAATGCTGGTAGTGTGGAGTATGAAACAGGTGAACGGAATTTGGCACGACTCGGACATCTTTCTAAAAAGATGCCTGTAACAGCGATATCTTCCCTGATTGCTTCATTTTCAATTTCTGGGATTCCTCCTTTTAATGGTTTCTGGAGTAAACTTTTAATAATTGTTGCGGCGGTCCAGGCTGGAAGACCTTTACTTGCCTTGTGGGCTGTTATCGGTAGTATTCTTACTCTGGCATCATTTGCAAAAATTCAGAAATATGTATTTTTCGGAAGCGGAGAAAGGTTTAAAGAAAAGATGCTATCTGGTGTAGGTGAAGTACCATTTTTAATGAGAATCTCAATGATTGTTCTTGCTATTTTCTGTTCTCTTGCTGGATTGTTGCTTGTTGGTGGATTGAATGGAATTTTTGGTCCTGTGGTGAATGCTCTTGCAGGGGGGCCTGAGTTATATATAACAAGGATTTTTGGAAAATGAAAAAACTGGTTTTATCCATGATATCATTCATCGTCTGGGTACTTTTGAGCTGGCCTTTTACACCGCATGGTATTGACTGGCAGGCAATAGTGGTTGGAATCGTTGCAAGTGGTTTTGTTGGAATTTTGTTTGGAGATGTTTTTACTGATTCTCCACACAGGTTCTTTGAACTGAAACGATATTTTTGGTTGCTGTATTTTATCGCTGTTTTTGTATGGGCTTTTCTTGAAGCAAGTTTTGACTTTGCATATAGAGTTTTACACCCATCTTTACCAATAAGACCCGGCATTATTAAGGTGAAGACAAAACTTAAAAAAAGGGCGGGTATAGCAATGCTGGCAAATTCAATAGGTTTTGCTCCTGGCGCTGTTACAGTAGAGGTTATTGGTGATACGCTTTATATTCATATGGCTTGCCTCCGATATCAGGATACTGAAGAAGCAACCGCCTATGTGGTCAGAAGGTTTGAACGGATTCTTGAAAGGATTTTTGAATGATAAATTTGCTGGCTATTATACTTGTTTGTTGCATTTTCATCTGTTTGTTCAGAATTGCAAGGGGTCCTTCTGCTTCAGACAGAGCTGTGGCTATCGATGTTCTCGGAATAATGATTGTAGCATTTGGTGCGTTTATGAGTATTAAAACAGGGAAGGAGTTTTATCTAACAACCGCGCTTGTCTGGGCTTTACTTAATTTCATAGGTGTTCTTGCACTATCGAAGTTTCTCGAGGGCAAAGGTTTTGATGATTAGGGGTATATTATGAGAGAGATAATTGGGTATTTCTTTATGTTTATTGGTGTTCTATTTGACGCAGTCGGTTGTATTGGATTGGTGAGACTTCCTGATCTTTATAACAGGCTTCAGGCGTCACTGAAATGTGTTGCTATGGGAACGAGTTTAATACTTTTGGGGACAATTATTATTGTAGGTGTATCTCCTGTTGGTGCAAAGGCATTTTTATGCTTGCTTTTTATTTTGATTATTTCTCCGACCACAGAACATGCGCTTGCGCGTGCATCATACATTGCCGGAGTGAAGATGTGGGAAAAAAGTATAGTTGATAGATTGAATGAAGATAAAAAGTCAGAAACAGGATGAACCAGATATGAGAAAACCAAAAATCAGAGAATTAAAAGAAGCAATAACCAGTTTATTTTCAAAACCATATACAACTAAATTTCCATATTCAGTTCATGTTCCTTTTGAAAGATTCAGGGGAAAACCGCAATACAATTTTGAAAAGTGTGTTGGTTGTGGTGCGTGTGCTATTGTTTGTCCAGCTGGAGCGATTAAAATTGAAGATTTAATTGATGGGAATAAACCGATACGAAGACTCACCCACTTTTCTGGTATCTGTATATTTTGCGGTCAGTGTGAGGCCAACTGTATTGCAGACAGAATGGGCATCAAACTTACGAAGGAGTTTGACCTCGCTTATTTCAAACAGGGTGAAGATGCTCATAGCGTTGAATACGAACTTTTGTTATGCAAGTGTTGCGGCAGAATAATCGGAGCAAAAAAGCATTTAATATGGTCGATAAAAAAAATTGGCCATCTCAGTTTTGCACAGGGTATTCTGTTGCATATAAATCAGGATATTCTTGAAATAAAAAGCTTGATACCGGAACAGAAGGTGGATACACCTTTGAAGAGGACAGATATTTTTAAAATAATATGTCCGCAGTGTAGAAGGGAAGCATTTCTGATTGACGAAAATATCAAAGGTTAAACCTGGAAAAGTTATCTTATCATCACAAGCATCATTTTGAATTTTGATATTGCCTTCAGTGCATGGGGTTTATTTTTCGGCATTATGATTGCATCACCCTTTTTCAATCTGTGCATACGTCCAGAAATTGTTATTTCACAACAACCATCAATTATGTAAACAAAAGCATCAAAAGGTGCTGTATGTTCACTCAGTGATTGGTTTTTATCGAAGGCGAAAAGTGTAAGGGTGCCTGTTTTCTTATTAATTATCTGTTTGCTGACTATGGTATCTTTTTGGTATTTTATAGAATCTTTCAATACAAAAATCACATCCTTCTTGTTAAGTTTTTTCATAATGTTCCCCTATCAAGATTGAAAAGATTTAAAGGATTCTCAATAAGTAGCATTCTGGCAATTTTACACGCTTTTTCAATATCAAACAGTCCCTGCTTTACCTTTTTGTATAATGCCATTGCAATATTCTCTCTGGCCAGTTTTTGATGTCCATAAACTCCGTCGACAAAACAATAATCACCCCCAAAGCCACAAATTTTATTAATGGGAATAGAATCTATCCATTCAACAAGTGCCTGAATTGATGCGTGTGGGGATATAGCGTGCACCCAGCACATATCAATCCAGACATTTGGAAACATTTTTGCGAGTGCTCCCACTATGTGCTGATAAGGATAGCCGATATGTAAAATGTCAAACCGGATATCAGGATATTCAATAAACAAATTTGTCAGCAGTGATGGGTCACTATTTGAGAGTATATTTCCGTTTCCTTCAAGTAATCCTGTATGGATTTGAACAACCATTTTATTTTTGTTTGCCTTTTGCATAATAAAATGAAACATGTAGTTTTGAAAACTATCACCAGAATTCAGACCTGTATTTTCATCCACCCTTTCAACAAGATGTTTTTTCCTAAAGAAAAATCTGTTAAAGTCTGCTTCTGCCTCGGTTTTTGTGGTTCTTTTAAATCTAAGTGAGCGTTTATAGGCAAGGCTAGTTTTTAAACCTATACCT
>JAOAAW010000060.1 GCA_026418655.1 bacterium
CTTATGCACCCTTATTGCAATTGTTTTTGTCTTCTCTTCTTTATCACCGACAACACCAATAATCGGTATTTTTTCATTTTCTGCTATAAGAATCTTTTTCCTTAATGATTCCGATGATATGTCCAGTTCAGCTCTGATATGATTCTTTCTGCATATATCAAGAATCCTTTCTCCATATGGAATAAACTTTTCTGAAACTGTCAAAATTTTCACCTGAACCGGTGCAAGCCAGACAGGAAAATTCCCATTGTAATGTTCAACAAGTATACCAAAAAATCTCTCAAGCGAACCCATAATTGCTCTATGAATCATAATAGGTCTTTCAAACTGATTGTCCTGATTTACATATTTTAGCCCGAATCTTTCGGGAACGTTGAAATCAACCTGAATCGTTGAACACTGCCAAGTTCTCTTCAAACAGTCCCTTATTTTGATGTCAATTTTTGGACCGTAAAAAACACCCTCTCCAGGATCTACTTTGTAATCAAGTGCTTTCTTTGAAAGCGCATTTTCAAGTGCTTTTGTGGCTTTTTCCCAGTTTTCTATTGTCCCGACAAATCTATCGGGTCTTGTAGAAAGAAAGACATCATACTCACTGAAACCAAAACTTGAAAGAAAATAAACAACAAAATCAAGTAATTGGACAATTTCTTCTTCTAACTGGTCAGGTCTGCAAAAAATATGAGCATCATCCTGTGTGAATCCTCTTACCCTGAGAACACCGTGAAGCACACCATCCTTTTCGTATCTGTAAACAGTTCCAAGTTCTGCCCATCTTATTGGAAATTCTTTGTAACTATGAAGGTTTGATTGATAAACAAGTATATGAAAAGGACAATTCATTGGTTTTAATTGATAGGAAAAACCTTTCCCAATGTCCATTGGTGGAAACATATTTTCTTTATAAAATGAAAGGTGACCCGATTTTTCCCATAGTGAAATGCTGGCTATATGTGGAGTGTAAAGTAGTTGATAACCCCTATCATAATGAGCTTCTTTCCAGAAATCCTCAATAACCTTCCTTACTGTTGCACCTTTCGGATGCCAGTATACCAGGCCGGGACCAAAGTCTGGTTGAAGAGAAAATAAGCCGAGCATTGGTCCCAGAATTCTGTGGTCCCTTTTTTTAGCTTCTTCTAAATTCTGCAAATATTCATCAAGCTCGTTTTTCTCAGAAAAACAAACACCATAAATTCTTTGTAGGGATTCCCGGTTTTCATCACCTCTCCAGTAAGCTGATGAAACATTAAGAATTTTAAAGTATCTTACCTGTCCTGTAGAACTTACATGAGGTCCAGCACACAAATCAATAAATTCTCCCTGTTTAAAAAATGAAATTTTTTCATCTTTGATTTCACTGAGGATTTCAAGTTTAAAAGGTTCGTCCTTTAAAATATCCATTGCCTGTTTTCTATCATATTCAATTTTTACAACAGGTAAGTCTTCTTTAACTATCTTTTCCATTTCAATGGTTATCCTTTCTATATCCTGAGGGGTGAAGGGGTCTTTTCTGAAGAAATCATAATAAAATCCATCTTCAATTGCTGGACCAATACATAACTTAGTCTCGGGATATAATCTTTTTACAGCGTGTGCAAGAATATGTGAAGCAGTGTGTCTTAAAGCCTCAATGTGTACCCCAGATTTTCTATCGTTCATCTTTAGATTAAAAAATAATACGGGGCCGACGGGGTTCGAACCCGCGACCTCCGGAATGACAGTCCGGCATTCTAAACCGCTGAACTACGGCCCCTTTCATTTTGTTATTATAACTTTCATTCACAATTGTGTCAAAAAGGTTGTATGTGTTATGATTATCATAAAGTATTTACGAACAATGACACCAAAAGAAAGAATTACAGCGATACTCAATAAAAGGTCGCACGATTATCTTTCATGGACTGCTCTCATTGACGAAAACACCCTTGATCTTCTTCCTGACCATTTGAAAGGAAATTTTGGTATTGATTTTTATAAATTTATTGGATGCGACATACTCCTACTGAATGGTTGGAACACACCTTATAGTTTTAAAAGTCCTGAACTGAGATGGGATGAGAATGTATCACAGCATGTTTATCATGAAAATGGACAAACAATTAAAAGAATTGAAACCCCTTACGGAAATCTCACTGGAATTTATGGAAAAGGTGGGCATCCTATAAAATATATGATAGACTCTCTAGACGCAGTAAAAATTTATATACGAATGTGGGAACAAGCAAGATACCTCTATCATGATGATACTGATGTCTTTAATAAACTTAATAATCTTATCGAAGATAATGGTATCGTGGCAAGGTTCTGGGGACCTTCAGTAATTCCGAGATTACTTGAGATCGATATGGGTACAGAAAATTTCTATTACCTTCTTAACGATTACCCCGACGAGATGAAAAAATTGATAGAAACAATACATGAGAAAGAAAAAGAAGCATTCAAAATACTTGCCCACGGACCCTGTGATTGTGTGATACTTGTAGAAAATACAAGCACTTACTACATCAGTCCAAAAATTTACAGAGAGTTCAACATGATTCATCAACAGGATTTCGTAAGTACGATTAAAAGCGTGGGGAAAACTGCAATACTTCATATGTGTGGTCATGTAAAAAATCTGCTATATCTTATAAAAGAGACACGATGTGACGGTATTCACGCACTTACCCCACCACCCACAGGAGATACACCCTGGGAACTTGCCCTGGATATTCTCGGAAATGATACTGTGATTATCGGCGCACTTGACCCATCAGTATTTCTGCTCAGCAAAATTCAAGATATACCTGTTTTTCTTGACTCAATTATTACAGAAAGATTGAAATATGCAAATTTCATTTTAGGTGTATTTGCTGATGGTATACAGGTTGACCCGGAACGATTTTATACCATAGCCAGGTGGGTTAAAAAAAATAGATACTAATCAGAATCCCATCATTTCAAGTCTTCTTATTCTTTCTTCAACCGGCGGATGAGTTGAAAATAAAGTAAGAAAAGTTTTTGCTGAAAATGGATTTACAATAAAAAGATGGCTTGTTGACGGATTTACATTATTCATTGGCATTTCTGAAACGCCTCTTGCCAATTTTCTTAGAGCATTGGCCAGTGCAAATGGATTATGAATAAGTTTTGCCCCAGTTTCATCTGCAAGATATTCTCTGTTTCTGGAAATTGCAAGGTTTATCAATGCCGCAACAATAGGCATAAGTAAAACAAACGCAAGCATAGCAAAGACAGAAAAAATATTCCCACCCCTCTCAGAATCCCTTCCGCCACCGAACATAGCAGCAATCTGTATCATTCTGGCAATCATTGTAATTGCACTTGCGATTGTAGCAGATATTGTGGCTATAAGCACATCCCTATTCTTGATATGAGATATTTCATGGGCAATAACACCCTTTAACTCGTTTTCGTTAAGAAGGTCAAGAATCCCTTGTGTGAATGCAATCGATGAGTGATGTGGATCTCTCCCTGTCGCAAAGGCATTAGGGCTATGAGACGGGACTATATAAATTTCTGGTTTTGGAATACCCGCTGCAATAGATACTTCTGCCACGATCCTGTGCAGGTAAGGCATCCTATCTTCAGGAACCTTAACAGCCCGGGTTACGGCAAGGACAATTTTATCTCCGGCAAAGTAAGAAATGAGATTCATAAACAAGGCTATTAAAAAGGCAATTATCATTCCGTCATTTCCAAAAAGACTGCCAACGTAAACGAGAATAATGCTCAATGTTCCCAGTAGAAGATAACTTCTGATTCTTGCGCCCATGGTTTCCTCCTTTGTAAATTTAGATGCTTACCTATTTTAGAAGTTGCAGTATAATAATATAATAACATCAACTACAACTCAACTACAACTATGGAAAAGGATACGATCTGCGCACTTTCAACACCATACGGGATAAGTGGCATTGGAATTGTCCGTTTAAGCGGTCCAGAGACAGTTTCTATAATTAATAAAATTTTTAGACCGGCAAAAAAAAGAAAAGTCGACAGGGTCTGGGAATCACATACTGTAAGATATGGGCACATAATTGACGACAATGGAAAAATTCTTGATGAAGTTCTTGTTACAATAATGAAAGCTCCTGCAACCTATACACGGGAAGATATGGCAGAAATTGGTTGTCATGGAGGAATTGCTGCCATCAATGCTGTGCTGCATCTTTGTATGAGCAAAGGAGCAAGACTTGCTCAACCAGGGGAATTTACAAAAAGGGCTTTTCTTAATGGAAGAATAGACCTTACCCAGGCAGAAAGTGTCCTTGAAATCATAAACTCGAGGACTGAAAAATCACTTGAAGTTTCATTAAAACAATTGAGTGGTTCACTTTCAAGAAAAATATCAGAAATTAGAAATCAATTACTGAATCTTCTTATAATTCTGAATTATGAGATTGATTTTGCAGATGATTATGGTGATATCCTGAACAACGATCTGAATGGTAAACTGGTGACCATCATTGAGGAGATGAATAAAATTTTGAAGGAAGGGCAATCAGGTAAAGTTTTTACAGAAGGCATAAAAATTGCCATTGTTGGAAAACCCAATGTCGGGAAGTCAAGCCTGCTAAATTTACTTGTAAAACAGGAGAAGGCCATAGTTTCAGAAATCCCTGGAACAACAAGAGACGCAATAGAAGCAGTAATAAGTATTCAGGGAATCCCGTTAACAATAGTTGATACCGCTGGTATAAGAC
>JAOAAW010000069.1 GCA_026418655.1 bacterium
GGAATACACTACGCTTGGTAAAACAGAATTAAAAATAAGCAGGGTTGGATTTGGAGCGCTACCAATACAAAGAACTCCTCTAAAACGAGCCGTCAGTATTTTAAGATATGCCCTTGACAACGGTATCAACTTTTTTGACACAGCTCGTGGCTACACTGACAGCGAAAAAAAATTGGGTATTGCCTTCAAAGGGAAAAGAAATAAGGTAGTCTTTGCAACAAAGGTCCATTGCCAAACAAAGCAGGAACTTTTAAAACTCACAGAAGAAAGCCTTAAACAGCTGAAAACAGATTATATTGACATACTCCAATTACACAACCCTGAAAATTTGCCTGACCCGCAGGATGAAAATTCTGTTTATACTGGTTTGAAAGAAGCACAAAAAAAGGGAATGACAAGATTCATCGGCGTTACTGCCCATAAATTTACCAATGTAAAAGCAGCAATAAAATCCGGCCTTTATGATGTAGTACAGTATCCAGTTTCGGCGCTGTCAGAAGAAAAAGAAATAAAACTTGTTAAACTTGCAAAAAACTATAATACTGGATTTGTTGCAATGAAGCCACTCTGCGGTGGACTTCTGACAGATATCGAAATTGCTTTTTCGTTTTTATGGCAGTTTGACAATCTTGTACCTATATGGGGAATTCAAAGAATGAAGGAACTTAAGGCAATTTTAAAACTTGCAGAAAATCCGCCATCATTTGATGAAACAATGCGGAAAAAAATACTTAAAGAGAAAAGGACACTTGGAAGAATCTTTTGCAGGGGTTGTGGATACTGTATGCCCTGCCCAGCTGAAATACCCATACCCATGGCGGCAAGAATGAAGTTTCTTTTAAGAAGAGCGCCTTATAAAAATTTTTTAACTTCTGACTGGCAAAAAAGGATGCTTAGAATCCTGAATTGCCAGAATTGCGGAAACTGCCTTTCAAAGTGTCCCTATAATCTTAATCCGCCAGAATTACTTAAAGAAATGTTTGCCGACTATATTGATTTTGCAAAAAATAAAGGTATAACCATAATGAGGAGCGAAAAATGAAAAATGACTACAGCCATATGATGTTTGATTATTTCATTGACAGAATGAGAAGAATGACTGCTCAACGAAATACAATATTGAAGCAGGTAAAAACAAAGAATGATGCACTTAAATATCAGAAAAAAGTAAAAAAGGTAATAAAAAAGGCTTTTCATCCATTACCCGAGAAAACTCCACTCAATCCTAGAATTACAGGAACCGTCAGAAGAAACGGTTATAGAATTGAAAAAATAATATTTGAAAGCAGGCCTCAGTGTTTTGTCACCTCAAACCTTTACATACCCGAAAAATTCAATCCGCCATTTCCTGCAGTTGTTGGATCTTGCGGTCACTCAGCACTTGGCAAAGCAGAACCCAGGTATCAGGAATTCTGTCAGCGGCTTGTACACAATGGATTTATTGTGCTGATTTATGATCCATTCAACCAGGGAGAAAGAGACCAGTACACAGTATTAACAAAGAACTCTCTTTTGAGACGTGCTTGCTGCGCAGCCCATAACATGATGGGAAAACAGATGCAGTTAATTGATGAATTTTTTGGGTCCTGGCGGCTCTGGGATGGAATCAGGGCTCTTGATTATATTCTGACAAGAAAAGAGGTAGACAAAAACTTCATTGGAATAACTGGAAATTCTGGTGGAGGCACAATGACAACATGGCTGTGGCCCAATGAACCAAGATTTACTGCAGCAGCACCAAGCTGTTTTATATCACCTTTCAGATACAATATTGAAAATGAAATGCCACAGGACATAGAGCAATGCCCGCCTGGAATACTGGCCCAAAATGTTGAAATTGCTGATTTTTTTATTGCAAGAGCACCTGATCCTGTTATACTGCTGGGGCAAAAATATGACTATTTTGATATCAGAGGATTTTTAGAAATATGTCAGGAAATTAAAAAATTTTATGAAATTTTTGAAGCTGAAGAAAATTTTGAATATTTTATTGGCAACAATCCCCACCATTATCACCCTGATGCTCAGGCAGCAATGGTAAGATTTTTCTGTAAGATTGCACACAGAGACCTGATCAACCCTGATCCTGAAATAAAAACCGAGAGACCAGAAACCCTCTACGCAACAGAAAAGGGCAATGTCGTTATTGCTGGTTCAAAGCCAGTGTACAAAATTATAGGAGAACTTGCTGATAAAATTATCAAAAGCAGAAAAAACCCCCCAGAGGAAATTCTGGAAAAACAAATAAGAAAACTTTTATCTATCCCGGAAACAGTTGAAATTCCTTATTACAGGGTTTTGAGACCGCAGACAATAAAGAAAGCAGTCATTGCAAGATATGCTGTTGAAACAGAACCAGGTATATGGGTTATCATTAAAAAGAAACCCGAAAAGGCTGAATTTATTTATAACCTTGAAATCGAGAAAGAGATAAATCTATGTCTTCCAGATATTTCATCTGAAGATGAGTTATTGCAAAAAAGAAAATTCTTACCCGCATTAGCTAATTATTTTATTGATGTACGCGGACTCGGTGAATCAATGCCAGATGAAAAGAAAAGATTTTTCAGACCATATGGCTATGATTTTATGATTGACAGATGTTTTTATATGTTTGGGGAAAGTTATCTTGGAAAGAGAATTTACGATGTTTTGTGCACAGTTGAACTTTTTAAATCAAAAGGATGCGAAAGGATAAATCTCTATGGAAACCATCAGGGAGCAATAATAGGATTGTTTGTGGCACTTTTATCCGAAGAAGTAACTGATGTTTATCTCGAAAAACTTCCAGAATCATTTGCAAAACTTGCAGGGGCATCTTCCAGTAC
>JAOAAW010000127.1 GCA_026418655.1 bacterium
AGAGACAGGACCACACCGGATACATGGCCTGCTGATTCCGGCCATTCCTATTGCATTAATTCTGGTGTTGCCTGTGATTTCAATAGCATGTGCTATGGTAAATGGAGACTTGACAGCAGAGTCGTCAGAACACATGCAAGTGAATTGGTCCTAGTTTTTGACGCACCGGAGTACTATGCTGGGGGCACTGTAAGTATGGAGCTCATGCTTGCGACTGAATGGGGACCTGCAAGTACTGGAAGAAATCACAACAAAGGCATCAATTTCCTGATGGCGGATGGTCATGTTGAGTACCATAGGAGAACCGTACCTGCAACCCTATCCGAGTTACAAGATGCGCATTACTTGACTGGCTGGAAATTTCTCGAAGGTTTTGGTTACAGTGGCCAGCTTTATTGGGGTTACTATTGATGCAAGATCGCTGTAAGAATTGAAGTGGGTTCGTCTGGATCAGTGCTGTCCATAATTCTGATCTAAAAGTAAGAATTTTATCTATTTTTCCTTCCCTGTGTTATAATTCAATGTCAGCCGGAGTGGTGGAACTGGCAGACGCGCTGGACTCAAAATCCAGTGGAGCTCAACCTCCGTGAGGGTTCAAATCCCTCCTCCGGCACGAATGTTTGAAAACAGATTATTTTTCTCCCTTTTCAAAAGGGAGATGACAGAGGGATTTCAACACTAATCCCAAGTATAAAGAAAGAGAACTATAAATACCAGGAGTTCTTTGAAAATATAAAGGGTATGATGAGAAAACAATGTGAAATTTTGATAGAAATCCACCCCAACCCACCTTTTGTAAAGGTGGGAGCAAGGTTATTTCCCCCTTTACAAAAGGGGGATCAGGGGATTTCAAAAGAAGAAATTAATTTTTTTCTTGTGGATTATGTTGTTTCAGATACAAAAAGTTTCAGAAATAAGTATGTTGCCCTTTTAACCTCATTTTACAGGGAGGAACTATGAAAGTTCTGGCAATTTCAGCCCATCCTGATGATATTGAGCTTTTTTGCGCGGGCACTCTTGCCAAATTCAAAAAGCAGGGCCATTCAATAGCAATGGCAATTTTATGCGATGGGAATAAAGGTCATTTTGAGATTGGACCTGAGGAACTTGCGCGTATCAGAAGAAAAGAAGCAGAAGAATCTGCAAAAATCCTGGATGCGCAACTTTTTATAGGACTTTTCCCTGACCTTCAACTGCATGTAAATCAGGAAGCAGTGGAAAAAGTAATGGATGTTGTAAGACAGGTTGACCCTGACCTTATCATCACGCACTCTCCAGATGATTATATGATGGATCATATTAATGCAGGCAAGCTCGCTATTGATGCATCCTTCTGCGCGACTCTTCCAAACTACAAAACAAAGGTAAACAAAATCACAAAACTTGTACCTGTCTATTTTATGGACACTGCATCAGGCGTTAATTTCCAACCAACAGAATATGTTGATATTACTGAAGAGATGCCGATAAAAGAAAAGATGCTGTTGTGCCACCAGAGCCAGTATAAGTGGCTGAAAGAACACGACAAGATTGATTATGTGGAATTCATGAAAGCCCTGAGCGCATTCAGAGGCACTCAATGCGGGGTTAAGTATGCAGAAGGTTTCAGACAGCATCTGGTCTGGGGAAGAATAAAGCCATACAGGATTTTACCATAGTGAAATTCTTTACATCATAAAAGGGATATGGAGATTTCTAAAATCCACCCCCACCCTCCTTTTGAAAAGGAGGGAATAAAGGTTATTTCCCCCTTTATAAAAGGGGGATTGAGGGGGATTTCGAAAATTTCCTGAACCCTTTGTTTGCAAAGAGGGGATAAGGGAGAAAAACAAAGGAGGATTTCAAAAATGACACCACGAGAAAGATGGCAAAATACTTTCCATTTCAGGCCTGTCGATAGAATTTTCAATATGGAATTTGGATGGTGGACAGATACATTAAAAAGATGGCACAATGAGGGACTACCGAAAGAGATAGACACAATAGAAAAAGGTGATAGATTTTTTGGCTTTGACCAACTGTGGTATGTGCCGATTAGACTCGGACTTGATCCTGTCTTTGAAACCAGAATTATTGAAGAAACTGAAAACTATCAGGTTATTCAGGATTCAAGCGGTGTTATTGCAAAACATTTTAAGGATGGCAAAAGTTCCATCCCACACTACATCAAATTTCCTATCGAGAACAAATCTGACTGGGAAGAATTCAAAAAACGGCTTGACCCGCATTCAAACAGATATCCTGAAGAAACAGAATGGAAGGAGTTTAAGAAAAAGGCGCATAATTCAGAATATCCCATCATCCTTGGTGGTGGAAGTTTATTCGGCTGGATTAGAAACTGGATGGGTTTCGAAAACTGTCTTATGGCATTTTATGACCAGCCAGAGCTTATTGAGGAACTGATAGAATACCTGTGCAATTTCATTCTTGCTGTTAATGAAAAAGCGCTTTGCGAAATAAAAATAGATGCAGTCGGAATGTGGGAGGACATGGCTTTTAAAACACAGCCGATGATTTCTCCTGCACTTTTTGAAAAATATCTTGTTCCGCGGTATAAAAAATTATCTGAAAGATTCAAAAAAGCAGGGATTGACCTGGTTTTTATTGATTGTGATGGAAACATCAATGAACTGGTTGAATTGTGGCTTGACGCCGGAATTAATATTATGTTTCCACTTGAAATAAACAGTGGTTCAGACCCTGTGGTACTGAGAAGGAAGTTTGGTAAAAGGGTTCTACTGATGGGTGGCGTTGATAAAAAGGCGCTCATTGAAGGACCGCGCGCTATTGACTTTGAATTGGAAAGAATAAAAGACGTTGTCATGGAAGGCGGCTATATTCCACACGTTGATCACAGAGTGCCACCTGATGTGAGTTTGAAAAATTATTTATATTATCTGCGAAAAAAACAGGAAGTTTTTAATATTTCTGACTGGAAGATACCAGAAATCGCATAAAAATGAAAAGCGGAACAGTGGCAATAGTGGGAAAACCCAATGCAGGCAAATCAACGCTTATAAATG